>CADBQT010000166.1 GCA_902796875.1 uncultured Eubacteriales bacterium | reverse complement strand
TGCCGGCGATGGGGGTCGAACCCATACGGTGTTGCCACCACGGGATTTTGAATCCCGCACGTCTGCCAATTCCATCACACCGGCACGACGGGGATATTATAGCATTACACGTTGATTATTTCAAGTTCTTCATCCTTGATTTTCTCCATGTGCTTCCGTCCGATCAGCCGGTACATCACCGGGATCACCAGCAGTGTGGTGGCGGTGGCGAAGATCAATCCGCCGATGCAGACGATGGCCAGGGGCTGGACCATTTCCGCCCCCTGTCCGAAGCCCAGAGCCAGCGGAAGCAGGCCTAAAACGGTGGTCGCAGCGGTCATGATGACCGGCCGCATACGGACCGCGCCGCCCTGGATGATGGCCTCCTCCATCTCCATCCCCTCCAGCCGGAACCGGTTGATGCAGTCCACGAGAACGATGGCGTTGTTGACCACGATGCCCATGAGCATGACCATACCGAACATGGAGACCACGCTCATGACCTGTCCGGTGATCAGCAGAGCGATCATTCCTCCCGTAAAGGCCAGAGGCACGCTGAAGATAACGATCAGGGGGGAGCGTATGGACTGGAACTGGGCCACCATGATCAGATAGACCAGCAGGAAGCCGACGATCATCATCAGCAGGAGCTGGCGCATGGCGTCCATGATCTCCTCGTCCTGACCGTTTGACTGGAGGGTGACTCCTTTGCCCAGCAGATCTTCGTCCCGGATCATTTTCTGGACGCTGTCTGAGACCCGGGTGACGTTATATCCATCCCGGATGGAGGCGGATACGGTGATGTTCCGGTTCTGGCCTTCGTGGCTGATCTCCGTCAGGGAAGCGTCCTTTTCGATCTCCGCGATCTTGGAAAGGCTTACCTCCTCCTTTTTCCCGTCCTTTTTCTCCACGGTCAGCTTGATATCCTTCAGTTCATCCCTGGGGAATCCGGCGGTGGAGTTTTCCAGGGTGACGCCCACCGTGGTCCCATCCTGGTCCAGGGTGGTGGCCGCATCCTCTTTTTTCAGTTTGGCGGCGATCTGCTGGTAGACCTGGGCCACCGTAAGGCCTTCGGTCATGGCCAGATTCTTGTCGATGGAGATATGAAGTTCCTCCGTCTCTTTCTTCCGGATGTCGGAGACGTCCTCCAGGGCCTTGACCTTCCTCAGCCGGTTCTCGATCCGTTGTGCGCTTTCCCTCAGCTGATCCAGATCCTCGGCATAGAGGGTCAGGCTGAGATCACTGACACCGGTGTAGGACGCCATGTCCATGTCCGCCGTGGTCTCGATCTCACAATCGTGTTTTTTCGCCAGCATATCCAGTCTTTTGGCTACTCGGGGAGCCTGGTCCGCCCGTCCGTCCTCCAGCACGATATACATGGATGTCTGGGTCACGTCCTGCTCCGAGGAGGACATGCCCATGACCCCGATGGTGTCGGAGGCCAGCATGGCGCCCACCGTTTCCACTCCGTCGATCCGGCGGATCTCCTTCATGATGTCGTCGTTGACCCGGGCAGTATCCCCCAGGGTGGCGTCCTCCGGCATCTGGATCTGGGCGGAGATCTCCGTAGTGGACATGGCCGGCATGTATTCGAACCCTCTGGTGAGAAGAAGTCCCGAGGATCCCAGAAGAAGAACGACGGCTCCGATGATGATCCATTTCTTATGGCTGAGGGCCCAGGCGGACGCATTGCGGTATCTGGTCACCGTCCTGCCTCCCTGCCCCAGGACCGTGTTCCTCGGGTCTCTGACCAGCATGCCTTTGGCCATGGCGGGAACCAGGGTCAGAGCGATGATCAGACTGGCCAGCAGCGAATAGGCCACGGTCAGGGCCAGATCGATGAAGATGTCCCTGGTCATGCCTTCCACGAAGACGATGGGGGCAAAGACGCAGATGGTGGTCAGGGTCGACGCCGTGATGGCGCCGCCTACCTGGACCGCGCCGGAGACCGCCGACTGGACCAGGGAATACCCCATGGACCGCAGGCGGTAGATGTTTTCGATGACCACGATGGAGTTATCCACCAGCATGCCCACGCCGATGGCCAGGCCCGACAGGGAGATCATATTCAGGGTGACCCCGGAGAAATACATGAGGGCCAGGGCGAAGACGACGGATACGGGTATGCTCACCGCTGTGATCAACGTAGGCCGGATATCCCGCAGGAAGAACATGAGAATGAGTATGGCCAGGATGCCACCCAGGATCAGATTCCGCAGGACGCTGTTGATGACCACATGGATGTATTCCCCCTGATCCACCAGGGGCGTAAAGGAAAGTCCGTCGTAGCGTTTCTCCAGTTTCTCGAACTGCTCCCGTACATTGTCTGCCACGTTTGCGGTGGCGTAAGTGGACTGTTTGGTAAAGCTGAGCAGGACGCCGTTGTCCCCGTTGATCCGGGCATAGGTGTCCGAATCCTGGGCTGCGGGAAGGACCGTTGCCACGTCCCTCACCCGGATGGGATCCAGCCCGTCGATATCCAGGTCGAAGAGGATGAGATTCTCCATCTCCTGGGCGCTTTCGATTTTGTCACCTACGCTGACCAGGATCTCCGCATCCTCGTCGGTGACATAGCCGGCGGGCATGGAGAAATTCTGGGCCTGGAGGATCGACTTCACGTTCTCCATGGTGACGATGTTATCCAGATCCGCTCCCGCAAGGGCTGCCTCCCGGGAGTCCTCGATCTCCTTCATGGTCTGCTCCAGCTGGGCGATGGTGGTGCTCAGGGCGCTTTCCGCCGCAGCCAGATCGGAGTAGTTGGTAGACAGGGAGAAGTTCAGGGCCTGTTCCTGATCCTCGATATCCTGGAGGGCCTGATCCATCTGGCGGATGCCGTCCTCGATATCCTTGATCCCCTGATCGATCTCGTCCATATCGATCTGCATCAGGTGATCGATGGCCGCGCTCAGTTCTTCGATGGACTGAAATCCGGCCCCGGCCAGCATATCCCGGGCATCGGCGATCATGTCCGGATCACCGGATTCCAGCATGGGCGTCACCGTCTCCTCCAGCTTCTGAAGATCCGGCAAAGCCTTCAGTTCCTCCTCCGCGGCTTCCTTGGCTGCGATGAGAGTGTCCCTCTCCACCTCCATGGCCGCCTTCTGCTTCAGGATCTCTTTCTTGCTCTCGGCGATCTGCTCCGTTGCATCCTTCTGACCCTGGACGATCTGATCCTTGCCGTCTTCGATCTTGTCCTTGCCGGACCTGGCTTTATTCAGGCCGCTCCTGGCTTTGCTCTTCCCGTCGTCCACCTGGGCGTTGACCGCGTCTTCCACCCGCTGGTTCAGGTCATCGATGGCCTCACGGGACAGGACCACCTGCAGTCCGTCGTCGATCATGCCCATGGAGGTCACGGAGGCGACTCCTTCCGTTCCTTCCAGAGGGGTCATCAGTTTATCCCGGGTAAAGGAAGATACTTCCGCCGGGCTTTTGTCCTTCATGGAGACAGCCGCCACCACAACGGGCATCATGTCCATATTGATCTTCATCACTACGGGAGATGCGGCGGATTCGGGAAGTTGATCCCGTATCTGGTCAAGTTTGTCCCGGATATCCACGGAGATGGCGTCCATATTCACCTTATCGGTGAACTCCAAAGTGACCATGGAGTAATTGTCCGCCGATACGGAATTGATGTTCTTGATGTTGGGCAAAGTAGCCAGCTGCTGTTCCACCGGATCGGTCAGTTCCGATTCCGCTTCTTCTGCGCTGGCTCCCGGATCTGCCGTCATGACGATGACATATGGGGTGTTGATGTTGGGAAACAGATCCGGCGTCATTTTGGACAGGGAGACACCGCCGAAGATCAACACGATGGCTACGGCGACGAATATGGTGAACGGTTTTCGTACACTGAATCTGGGGAACATTTTCCCTTTGTCCGCCGAGGGTATCCGGCGGCTCCCTCCCTTTTATTTCAAGTGTTTCAGCTTCCAAAGGCTGCCGTTGAACAGGTTCAGGTCCACGTGCTCACCCTCTCCCACGGCATCCGATTCACCCTCGAAGGAGTACTGGCAGAAGGTCCACTCCCTTCCGTCAGGCAGCTGATCCGGCACCTCCGGGTCGCTGATCCAGATGGGATAGTCCTCGTATTGCTCATCCTCCTCCAGGTAGAGACCGTACACATGGGGATTGGTGTACAGTATGGGCTTTTTGCCGTAGGCATCTTCAAAGTCATGGATGACCTGGGTAAGGATCCCGTCCACGGTCTCCTTATCCGGCGGGGAATTCACATAATCCCCATAAAGTTCGATGTCGATGGTCGGCGGCAGGCTCCCCCACTTCTTGTCCACGTTCTCGATAAAGTTCTCCGCCTGGGTGTCTCCATCGGTGTCGAAACTGAGGAAATGATACGCGCCTATGGACATTCCCGTCTCGCTGGCCTGTTTCCAGTTTATGGCAAATCTCGGGTCCACATGGCTGCTCCCCTCGGTGGCCTTGATCACGGCGAACTCGTAGCCTTCTTCCTCCACCTCGTACCAGTTGATATCCGTCTGATAGGAGGAAATATCGATGCCATCCACCGGATCGTCCGGATCGATGCGGGATTCCATAATGAACCGCACTCCCGTCCAGCCGATGAGAAAGACTCCGCCGACGATGATGGAAAGCACCGCGATCAGGATGTACTGTTCCAGCTTTCCCTTGTTCCGCTTATTCCGCCGTCTCCGGCCCCTTCTATGTCTCTCTACTCTGTTCGCAGTCATACACAATCATTATATGCGGAACACGCTCCACATGTAAATACCTATAAAAAAACCGCAGCTTCATATCGCAACGGTTTTTTCTTAATGGTGCGGCCTGCCGGACTTGAACCGGCACGGTCTCCCACACGCCCCTCAAACGTGCGCGTCTGCCAATTCCGCCAAG
>CADBQT010000165.1 GCA_902796875.1 uncultured Eubacteriales bacterium | reverse complement strand
ATGGACAAGTTCGTCAAGGACCTGACGGACCGGCTGTCCAAATACAAGGAAGACGTGGTCCTGGTCATGTACGGCGACCATCTGCCCGCTTTGAATATGACCGAGGATATGATGAAGTCCGGCAGCCTGTACAAGACCCAGTACGTCATCTGGAGCAACTTCGACATGCCCAAGAAGGATCGGGACACCACCACCTACAAGATCCACGCCGACGTGACGAAGAGGCTGGGGATCTCCGTGGGCATGCTGACCCAGTACCATCAGAACTATTCGGATACGGAGAAATACAAGAGGAATTTCCGGGCCCTGGCCTATGACATGCTCTACGGCGAGAAGTACATCTACGGCGGAAAGAACATCTTCAAGCCCACGGATATGCGGATGGGCGTCAAGGAGATCAAGATCGACAAGATCGTCAAGATCGGCGAGAACTACTACATCAAGGGCCAGAACTTTACCGAGTTCTCCCGGATCTCACTGGACGGCGAGATCCTGAAGACCGTGTATCTGGGGCCGACGATCCTGGCTCTCAATGAAGAGGTGGATCCGGAGGATGCCTCCCGGATGAAGGTCAGCCAGGTGGAGAAGAACAAGGAAGTGCTCAGCACCACGGAGTAACGGCCATGAGAAGAGTGAAAGTACCCACGCTGGAGACGGAGCGTCTGATCCTTCGGATGTGGAACAGGAAGGACGCCCCCCAGCTTTACGAGTACGCCAAAAACCCCAACGTGGGTCCCGCGGCGGGGTGGAAGCCCCACGAGTCCGTCCGGGAATCCCGGACCATCATCGAACAGCTCTTTCTGGCCAACACGACCTGGGCCATCATCCACAAGGCCACCGGCCGGCTGATCGGCAGCATCGGACTGGAGAAGGACGCGATCCGGACCAACATCAAGAGCCGGGAACTGGGCTACTCTATGTCCGAAGATTTCTGGGGCGAGGGCCTGATGACGGAAGCGGCCAGGCGCCTCATCCGCTACGCTTTCGAGGAGATGGATCTGACCGTACTCATGATCCGGACCAGCGACACCAACCGGAGGAGCCAGCGGGTCATCGAAAAGTGCGGCTTCACCTACGAGGGGACCCTGCGGAGGGCCTACCGGATCTACGACGGGACCCTGCGGGAGATCCGGGTCTACTCCATGCTCAGGGAAGAGTACGAGGAGGGGAAATCGGAGGCGGAGGCCCCGAAGGCAGAGAATGCAAAGGCAGAGGTGACTTTGCCTTGAACCCATATGGGAAATGTGGTAACATGAACAAGTCTGCGAGCGAATACATGAAAGCGGCTCTTGGCGAGGCGGAAAAGGCTGCGGCTCTGGGTGAAGTCCCGGTAGGCGCGGTCATCGTTCGGGAGGGTCAGATCATCGCCAGCGGATACAACCGGACGGAGACCGACGGGGACCCCACAGCCCACGCCGAGATGATCGCGATCCGCCAGGCGGCGGAGAAACTGGGCGGATGGAGGCTTCCCGGGTGCACACTGTATGTCACCCTGGAACCCTGCAGCATGTGCGCGGGAGCCATCGTCTGGTCCAGGATCGAGAGGCTGGTCATCGGAGCCATGGACCCCAAGGCGGGGGCCTGCGGATCCGTGTTCAACATCCCTCAGGAGGAGAGACTGAACCACCGGGTCGAGATCGAGACCGGCGTGATGGAAGAGGAATGCTCCGGCATACTGAAAGCCTTTTTCCGAGGACTCAGACAGGACCGGAACAGAAATAAATCGGAGGAACGACAGGAATGAAAAGAGTAATCGGACTCATCGCCGTATTGATGGTCGCCATGTGCATGGCGGCGCCGATCAGTCTGGCGGCAGAGACGGACGCCCCCGCAGTGGATGAAGGGTTTGAGATCGTCACGTCTTCGCCGGAAGACGGAGCGGAAGGTGTTGCGGTAGATAACTTCAGTATCAAGATCTACTTCAGCAAGGAAATGAGACCCAAGAAGGACAACCCCGACCGGAAGGCGATCTACAAGAGCAACTATTCCCAGTTCAAGCTCACCGACCAGGAAGGGAAGACGGTCCCCATCAAAGTCTATTACAGCCCCAAGGAAAAAGGGCTCATGCTGGTCGCTGCCGATTACAGCGACAACAATAAGAAGGACGTTCAGATCCAGGGCGCTGCAGAATACACCCTGACCATCGGGGACAAGCTGGAAGCGGCAGACGGAACGAAGTTCAACCACACTCAGACCATCAAGCTGAAGACTCTGAACCAGCAGAGATCCATGATCGTCTACATGGTTCTCATGGTCCTGATGATGGTCGGTATGGTCTTCTTCACCATCCGAAGCACGAAGAAAGCGGAGGAAAAGAAAAAGGAAGAGAAGACCACCAAGGGGAGCAACCCCTATAAGGAAGCCAAGAGGACGGGCAAGTCCATCGAGGAGATCGTTGCCAGAGACCAGAAGGCCAAGGACAAGAAGGCCAGGGCCGAGGCGAAGCAGCGGGAGAGAGAGGAAGCCATCGAGGCGGAGATCCTGGAGCAGATGCGCCGGGAGAAGAACAAGAGAGTCGCCGCCCCGGCGCCCATCGCCAAGGCGGGAAGCGAATACCGCCATCCGGTTCAGCACTCCGCTCCCAAGAAGGACGAGCCGAAGAAGTCCAACAAGGGAACGACCAATCCCAAGAACCAGTCCGGGAAAAAGAAAAACTCGGGCAAGAAAAAGAAAAAGAAATAAGTAAGCTGTAACGGATACAGGCGGGAGGTGACCGCCTGTATCTTTGTATATGAGGAAAAGGCCGCCGTTGCCTTTGCCTGCGAGGAAGAAAAGATGAGCGAAGAGAAAGGGAAAAAACGGGGACGGGTCTCCATCCAGGCCTACGGGAAGATCAACCTCTGCCTGGACGTGAAGGGGACGCTGCCCGGAGGTTACCACGAGGTGGCCATGGTCATGCAGCAGATCCTTTTAAGCGACGATGTGGCGGTGAAGTGGACGCCGGAGAGAAGACCTGCCGGCGGAGATGCTCCCGGCGGTGAGTCCGCTGATGTCGGGATCCGGATCAGCCTGGGGACCAACCGTCCGTACCTGCCCAAAGACCGGCGGAATCTGGCCTGGCAGGCGGCGGAGCTGATGGCTCAGAAATACGGCGAGGGCCTTACCGGAGAGATCCGCATCGACATCAAGAAGCGGATCCCTGTGGCCGCAGGGCTTGCGGGAGGAAGCAGCAACTGCGCTGCGGTGATCCACGGGATCAACCAGCTTTGGGATCTGGGCCTGTCGGTGAAAGAACTGAATGAAGTGGGGGCAGAGCTTGGGTCCGACGTGCCTTTCTGCATCATGGGACAGGCAGCGGCGGATCCGGGGCTGAAGTTTCAGTTTGTCGACGATCCTCTGGCCTGCCACTGCGCCGTGGCCACGGGCAGGGGCACAGAGCTTGAACCTGCCGCCGGGCTGGTCAGCCACCTGGTCCTTTCCAAGCCGCCCATCAGCGTATCTACGGCGGAAGTCTACCGGGGGATCGATGAGGAAGAGATCCCCAGCCGGCCGGACATCGGAGAGATGATCCGGGCCTTAAAAGCCGGGGATATGGACGGGATCGAAAAAAATATGGTCAATGTACTTGAAAATTACACTTTGAAGCGGTATCCTATAGTCGTGTATACAAAGAACAAAATGCAAGGCTTGTGCAATCGGGGCCAGGTCCTGATGAGCGGAAGCGGTCCCACGGTCTTTGGCCTTTGCAAAAGCAGCGAAGACGCCCGTTCCGTCTGCCGGGAGATGAAGGCGGAGAACCGGGAGAGCTTCTGGACGAGAACCACGTACTGATTCGGAGGTACATCATGCTGAATTTCGATATACAGAACCACAAACCCTTGAGGGAGATGGTCTATGAAGAACTGAAGATCCAGATCCTTACGGGGGCCATCGTGCCGGGGACCCGGATGATGGAGGTTGAGCTTGCCGAGGAGATGGGAGTCAGCAGAACGCCCATCCGGGAAGCCATCCGTAAGCTGGAAAAGGAAGGTCTTGTGACCATCGAGCCCCGCCGGGGAGCCTATGCGTCCATGATCTCCACGGAGGACATGGTGGAGATCCTGGAGGTCCGTCAGGACCTGGAAGGGCTGGCCGCCCAGCTGGCGGCGTCCCGCATGAGCGAGGAACAGATGGACGAGCTGAAAAAGATCGCCGAGAACTACAACCAGGCGGTGAGCGACGGGAGCATGGAGGACATGATCCGCTATGACACGGCTTTCCACCGGCTCATCGTGGATTCCTGCAACAACAAGATCCTGGTCCACATGATCGAGCAGCTTCAGGAACTGGTGCTCCGGTTCCGGTACATTTACTATGATAACTTCCGCCGGGCGGAGCATATGCCCAAGGAGCATCGGGACATCATCGAAGGGATCGCCAGCGGCGATGCGGACAAGGCCAGAGAGGCGGCGGATGTGCACATCTACCGGCTGAAGCAGCTGGTCATCGAAGAGGGCGTCCAGCAAAGGGAAGCCTGAAGGCCGGACCGGATGGATAAGACAGAAAGGATAAGCGGAGCGAAAGCCCCGCTTTTTTCGGAGGACGAGAATGATACTTGACGTTATCGTCGGCATACTCATCGTGGTTCCCATGGCCATCGGTATGGCCAGAGGGGTCTTTTACATTGCGGCGAGAGCCCTGGGATGGGTCGGATCCCTGATCATTTCCCTGGT
>CADBQT010000164.1 GCA_902796875.1 uncultured Eubacteriales bacterium | reverse complement strand
GTAGATCTTCATGAGACGGGTGTTCATCTCTCTCACACGGGTACGCTCCGCTCTGTAGAGGATGAATTCCTTGGCCGTTCTGGCGTGACCGTTCTCGATGAGGACCTTCTCCACCGCATCCTGGATCTGTTCCACCGTCGGGGTATCGTTGTGGCATACCTCCACAAGATACAGTTCCACCTGTCTGGCCAGATAATTGGCCGTATCCCGGTCGTGTCCTCCCAGGACTTCAGCCGCCTTGTATATGGCATCGGAGATCTTGGAAATATCAAAATCTACCGTTCTTCCATCCCGTTTGATGATCATTCTAATGCCGTCCATAACTTTCTCCTTCTCTTTTTCTCGCTTTTTCTCTCTATTTCTCTTAACGCAGCCAGATCTATATCTAGTGCTTTTTTTTCGTGCAAGGTCAATTATACCCCAAATATTCGACCCGTCAATAGCCTCATAGAAAAAACCCGGGGATTTTCCCGGGTTGTCATATCCTGTATTATGTCAAGACTTTACGGTTCCCTTTATTTAGCGAAAAACTCGGTCCTGAGCATGGACATCAGGTGAAGATCATAGTACCGTCCATCCTTTTTCGTGGCGTGTCTGGCGATCCCTTCTCCCTTGAATCCAAGTTTCTCATAGAGGGTCATGGCCCGTTTGTTCCCCGTGTAGTAGTCCAGGGATACCCTCTCCATGTGCATGAAGGTGAATAGATATTCCAGGAGAAGCTTCATGATCTCCTCCCCCAGCCCCTTCTGACGGTACTCCTTCTCTCCGATATAGAACTTGGTAATGTCCAGAGAATCGCTGTGCCGATCCACGCGGGTGAGAATGAGCCGGCCGACGGGTTTTCCCGTCTGCTTGTCCTCCACCGCCAGATCCATGACGGAACCATCCGGTTTCCAGACGATGGCCTCGTTGACCACATCCTCGTAGGTCCGGTCCTCATCGAAGGAAAGGAACTCCGTGACTTCCGGGTCCACTTCCCATCGGGCGAAGTATTCATAGTCCCCGAACTGGCTTCCTCTGATCAAAAAATTCTTGTTTTCCGTGATCTTCTCCATTTTTTTCCCTGTTTTTTCCGTTTTGTGCTAATATATACCTGTTATTATTATATGCAACATCCAACCGTTCTACAAGGGAGAAATAGATATATGCCACGTTTTTTACCGGTTTTTCTGTTGATATTACTGTCTGTCGGGATCATTCTCGGTGGATGCACCGAAGGTGAAGTCGATCGGAACAAAGAGCTTCAGGCGGCCATGAAGAGCAACGATGTGGAGCTGAGCGCCGCATTCCTCGAAAACGCCTCTTCCTTCAAGCAGGTATCCGACTTTCTGGAGCAGTGGGCTGCCAACGCAGGCCTGGAGGTCTCCTCTACCCACGATCACTACATTATCCTGAGGAATCCTGCCACCGAAGGATACGGAGACGTTCCCACCACCACCCTCCAGTGCCGGGTGAACCCGGAGAAGATCCGTTCCGACAGTAAACTCCTGTCCCTTTCCATGGCCTGTCTTCTCGGACCCGTCCAGCACGGCAAGATCACCCTTATGGTCACCGAAGGGGGCGAGGACGACGACTATGTTGGCGCAGAGACGGTAAAGAAAAAGAGCCTGAAAGAAAAGCACCTGATCCATCTGGAAATGGGCGGTTCGGCCATGGTCTATGTCTCCGGCGCTCAGGCCATGACGGGAAACATGTCCTGCGATGCCCCGGCCACAGAGCCGAAATACACTCAGGCCTACCGGATCACCTGCACCATCCCCGATGGAGCGGATCCCTACCGGCACGATAAGAGCCACGATTATCCCAATCCCATCGAGACCATCGGCAACCTCCTGGCTTCCGCCAAGAGCTCCGGCCGCCTCTTTGAGATCGCTTCCTTTAACAGCAAAACCACCGAAGGATCCATTCCCCATACGGCTTCCGCCGTGGTGGTCATCGACGAGAACAATGTGGAAGCCTTCACCGAGCGGTTCGACAAGTCCTATGAGGGCGTAGAAAAGAAATTCAAGGGCATCACCAAGAGCCTGGAAAAAGAAAACAAAGACGAAGAGGTCCAGGAACTCCCCGAGTTTACCTATACTATGGAGGAAGTTCCCCTTCCGGAAAAGGTCCTCGACCAGTCCGGAAGCGACAACATCATCAGCCTGATGTACACCCTGCAGACGGGGATCACCCAGCAAAGCGAGGAGACCGGAGAAGTGGAGAGCGTCTCCTACATCAGCAAGATCTCCACCACCGGCGGGAAATTCAGCCTGACCGTTCCCATGCGGGGTCTTTCGGAAGATTCCTTAAAGGAACTCTCCGGGACTTACCAGATCACCTCCGGCCTCTGTGACGTGGATTATTCCACATCGGACATCTCCTGCCTCTGGTCCGCCAAGGAGGATGGGAAACTGGCCGATTTCTTCCTGCGGGCCGTCAACGAGGAAAAGGAAAACAGCCCCGTCTATCTGGGTAATTCGGAATGCAACGTCCTGGGCGCCCGGGGCAAGGATCTGGACATGATCTACTACCGGGTCAACTCCGACCACCGGAACACTGCAATCAAAAACATCCTCGCCTATACTTCCGGAGAGGATGTTCCCGAATAACTCATCTATCGCTGAGCCCTTTTTCCTGAGGATCAGTCGTCGATCCGCATGATGTTGGCTCCCAGCGACCGAAGCTTTTCTGTGTAATTCTCGTATCCCCGGTCTATGTGATGGATCTGGGATACTTCTGTAGTGCCCTCGGCAACCAGTCCGGCCAGTACCACTGCCGCACCGGCCCTAAGGTCGGTGGCCACCACCTGGGCGCCCTGAAGCTGCTTGCCTCCGGGGATGATGGCGGCTTTGCCGTCTGTTTTAATATTGGCCCCCATACGGTTGAACTCGCCCACATGCATGAACCGGTTCTCGAATACGGTCTCGATGACCACGCTGGGCCCTCTGGCGATGGTCAGAAGAGCCATGAAGGGGGATTGCATATCCGTTGGAAATCCGGGATAAGGCAAAGTCTTGATATCCGTAGAGACGATCTTCCTGTTATCTGCGCAGACCAGGATCCCCTCCTCTTCCATGGTGATCTCCACGCCGCACTCCCTAAGCTTTGCGATCACTGCTTTCAGATGGTTGGGCACCATGTTTCGGATCAGCACACGGCCTCCGGTGATGGCAGCAGCCACCATGAAAGTCCCGGCCTCGATCCGGTCGGGGATCACGTGATGGGACACGCCCCGGAACTCCTTGACCCCTTCGATCTTGATGGTGTCCGTTCCGGCGCCTTTGATCCTTGCCCCCATCTTATTGAGGAAGTTGGCCAGATCGACGATCTCCGGCTCCTGGGCGGCATTTTCCAGGATGGTCGTCCCTTCCGCCAGAGAAGCCGCCATGATGATGACCTCGGTGGCACCTACGCTGGGAAAGTCCAGGTAGATGTCACTGCCCACAAGATGATCCGCCCGTGCATCCACGATGCCGGCGGAAAGCTGTTCCTCATTGATGGTCGCCCCCAGGGCCTTGAGACCCTTGAGATGGAGCTCGATGGGCCGTTCTCCGATGGCGCAGCCACCGGGCAGGTGGATCACCGCTCTCCCCTCACGGAGCAGGATGGCTCCGATGACCAGGATGGATGCCCGCATCATCTTCACCAGCTCATAAGGAGCCTCCCAGTGAAGTTCACCGGATGCTTTGACATTTACCGTATGATCCTCCAGGTCGGTCTCCACCTCAGCCCCCAGGCTCTCCAGCAGCTGACACATGACATCCACATCCCTCAGGGCGGGAACGTCCATGATCTTGCATTCCTCCCTGGTGAGCAGTGTCGCCGCCAGAATGGGCAGGACCGCATTTTTCGATCCGCTGATGGTGACTTCACCGTGGAGCGGACCGCTCTTTTGTACTAAAAACTTCGCCAATGTTTATCCTCCCGATGGAAACCGAAGCTCCCTTCACGAAAAAAAAGGCCAATGGAAATTGAACCTTTTTTGACGATGACGGCTTTTACAGCTTCTGAAGATCCTTGATGCACTTCGCGCATACGTTCTTGCCGTGAACCTTCTGGATATCATCGGAGCTGCCGCAGAAAATACACGCCGGCTGATATTTTTTCAGCATGATGGATTCGCCGTCCACGTAAATTTCCAGCGGATCTCTGATCTCGATATTCAGTGTTCTTCTCAGTTCGATAGGCAAAACGATTCTACCCAGTTCATCAACTTTCCTCACAATTCCGGTTGCCTTCATCAGTAACTCCTTTCAACTCGTTCCCCTTATTCCTTTTCAGGTAAACCAATATAAACCAAACCAATATATCTACGGATCAAGGCGCACCCAAACCTATGCGCGGCAAGACCCGCATACATCCAAACCTTACGTCAGAGATCCGAGTCTATTCATCCTCGTCTTTGTTTTTCCTGGATCTCTTCTCTTTTTTCTCTTTCTTTTCTTTCTTCTTTGACCGTTCGCTGTTCACCGCAGCTCTCTCTTCGGTGTCCCTGTTTCCGAAAAGCCCTGTGATGGCCGCTGCCGACTTGGCTACAGACGATGCCGCATTCACCACGCCGGAATTCCCGGACACGGCTCCGGACAGCTCAGAGGCTGCGTCGGCAACGTTCTCCACGATGCTGTCGATATCCTGGCTGCGGCTTGCCGCAATCTCAGAAATGACCTCCACATCAGCCAGCACCTTGTTGGCGCTTTCGATGGTGATGAACAGTTTCTTCAGAAGGAAGATCAAAACGACGACCAGAACGATCACTGCGATGAGCAATAAGACTACCAAAAGCAGTTTTATGTCAATTGTGATATTCATCTCATTCCCTCCTTAAATCTTCTATATTATCACATATTCTGGAAATATTTTCAACATGTTTTTTAACATTTTTCTCATTTATTTCCATTATTTTCACTGTTTTCCTCGGATTTTTCCGGTTTTTTCCCTTTTTTGTCCTTCCTGCCTCCTTTTCCTCGGCCCTGGCCTTTGCCTTTCCCCTTCTTACCGCCACCGTTTTTGTCGTTATTCTTCTCTTCTCCGCCGTTGTTTCCGGCGTCATTGTTCTTCTTCTTGCCGGCGTTCTTCTTGTTTCTTCCGCCGCCACCGCCCTTCTTGCCCAGGCGCTGGATCTCCTCTTTATCGTAGGTGTAGAACTCGGTGCTCAGTTTCTCCTCGAAGTCGTTTTCTTCCGATGCCTCCTCCAGGATCAGCCGGGCCCGCACCGAGGATTCCAGGATGTTGGTGTCCACCACCAGGCCCTGTCCGTCGGGGGTGTCGATCCGCTCTCCCGTATTGGGCATCCCCTTCTTCAGCTTGGCGTAAACGTCGTTTTCGAACTTGAGGCAGCACATGAGCCGTCCGCAGATCCCGGAGATCTTCGTCGGATTCAGAGACAGGTTCTGCACCTTGGCCATTTTGATGGATACGGGCTCGAAATCCGTCATCCAGGTGTGACAGCAAAGGCCCCGGCCGCAGTTTCCCACGCCCCCCAGGACCTTGGCCTCGTCTCTGACCCCTACCTGCCGCAGTTCGATGCGCATGCGGAACACGGAGGCCAGGCTCTTGACCAGTTCCCGGAAGTCCACACGTCCATCCGCCGTAAAGTAAAACACCACCTTGCTGTTGTCGAAGGTGTACTCTGCGTCGATGAGCTTCATTTCCAGTCCGTGCTCGTCGATCTTCTCCTGACACAGTTTCATGGCCTCATCCCGGCGCTCCAGGTTTCTCTGGTGCTTCTTCTCATCCCCTTCCGTGGCCAGACGGACCACGCTCTTTAAGGGTGAAGACAGGGATTTCTCGTCGATCTCCACCTCCGGGGTGACCACCGTGCCGAATTCCATTCCCCGGGCGGTCTCCACGATGACGTGCTCTCCCTGGCTCAGGGAAAGGTCTCCCGGAGCGAAATAATAGACTTTGCCTGCGTCTCTGAATTTGACTCCAACCGCATTGTTCATATCGAATCTAACCTCCTATAGTCAGCAGCATCTTCCGAAAGATATATCGGTGTGCCATGCCTCTTCTGATCTGATCGGCCGCTTCTTCCATGGCCTCTATGGCCTTTGCGCTTCGGGCAGAAACCGCATCTCCGCCGGTCCCCTGGGGGACCAGATGCTTCCGGAGGGCGTATTCCATGCCCTCGATCAGTTCCATACAGTTTTCCCGCTGGGAGATGGCCTCCTCCGCCTCCCGGATCAACCGGTAATAGGGAGCGCCTCCCAGGATCATATCCACAAGTTTTCCCGCCTTTTCCGCCGTTTCTCCCGCGGCTGCCGGGCTGGCCCCTTCGATCCTGCACCGGACGCACCGGGACCGGATGGTGGGCAGAAGTTCATCCCCGTTCTCCGTAAGGATCATGATCAGGCTCTGTCCCGGGGGTTCCTCCAGGGTTTTAAGCAATGTGTTCTGTCCCACATCATTCAGCCCGTCACCATCTTCGATGATCAGGATGTTTCTCGTATTCATGGGCTGGAGGGTGATCCGTCTGATGGCGTCCCGGACGTCTTCCACCGGGATATTCGCCTTCTTACGGGCCAGATAGACCAGGTCCTCGTGGTTGTCGTGGTCGATCTTGTCGCATGTCCCGCAGTCCCCGCAGTTTTCTCCCAGCCGTTTGGGGCACAGGATCCCTTTCGCAAAGGCACGGGCAAAGGCTTTCTTGTCCACCTGCTTCCCACCTTCGATGAGATAGGCGTGAAAGACGGTCCCCGTTTCCACGCTGTGCTCCAGACGGTCGATCAGCCCCTTGTTTTCTTCGGCAACATCAAACTTCATGGATGATCTCCATTACCTTCTCTTCGATGCGGTCCGCGATCTCCTGGATGCTCCCAACCGCATCCACGACAAAGATCCGGCCCGGGTCCGATTCCACCTGGCGGCGAAATCCTTCGGAGACCCTCAGATGAAACTCGTGGTCCTCCTGCTCGATCCGGTCCTTTTCCCGGTCGCCGATCCTTTGGCTTCCGATGCCGGGATCCAGATGGAGATAGATGGTCAGATCGGGCATGCAGTCACCGATCCCGTGGGCATTGATCTGGGAGACCGCATCTCCCAGACCCCGTCCGTGGCCCTGATAGGCGATGCTGGAGTCCACGAACCGGTCGCAGATGACCACCGCGCCCCTCTCCAGGGCGGGACGGATCACTTCCGATACCAGCTGGGCCCTGGCGGCCGCGTAGAGCATGGTCTCCGTCATGGGATCCATGTCGGTGTTTTCAGGATCCAGAAGGATCTCTCTTATGTTCTCGCTGATCTGTGTTCCTCCCGGCTCCCGGGTGGCGATCACCTCGTATCCTCTATCGGTCAAACGTTCCTGAAGGATCCGGATCTGGGTGGATTTCCCGGCTCCGTCTCCTCCTTCAAAGGTGATGAAATGACCCTTGAATTTATTCATACGTATCCTTCTCCCGGTTTTTATCTTCTTCCTGGCGGCGCTTCATGTCCCTCTTCCTGGCTCTCTCCCGGTTACGCCTGAGCTGGCGCTTGGTGGGCTTCCGCTCGGATCTGGGCTTGCGCTTGATGGGAGCATTCTCGATCCAGCTTTCCAGGGTCTCTTCATTTGAAGTCTGCATGGAAGCCTGCCTGGGCGGCTGCTGGACCTTTTCTTCCTGGGCCCTGCGCTTTACCGCCGCATCGGAAGGCCTGACCCTTCCCGGCTGGGTGTAGCCGGTCTTCTTGGGCAGACTCTCATCGAAGGGCACCCGCTTGCTCCTCTTCAGTTCCTGAGGCTTCCTGGGGGTATAGCTGCTGCTTCTCCCGGTGGAAGACCTGGACCTTGGAGCGTCCTTTTCGTGGGCGCGAATGGGCTTTTCGCCCCTCTTTTTATTCTCGTTTTCCCTCTTCTGTGTCGTCCGGCCTTCTGTCTTTTTCTTATCCG
>CADBQT010000163.1 GCA_902796875.1 uncultured Eubacteriales bacterium | reverse complement strand
TCTGGTCAGTCAATATTCCATGATTACTGACAAAAGGAACGTCGCCCTGAACCGAGGTCAGTAACGTCTCAGGATTTACTGTCCTTTTTAGCTTTATCCAGGATCCATAGTCAGTAAACATCTTCTTCTGAGGATCAGTCCGTTTACATTTACTGACGGACAGAGATCTTAATAGACGATTCGACAGTAAAACGAGCATTTTCCCATAAGCGCATCACTCAAAAAAAGCTACCGGTCAGGTCAAATGATGATTTTACTGCCCGGGTGTCTCTCAGTGAGGAGAAAAGTCAGTAACTCGACGGATTGAACGAACTCTGGACGGGAATGACGCAATGATATTACCTGCGATAATAATGGAAAACCTTAATCCTGTGCGGTTTTGTTTTGGATGGATGTGGTATAATCGGTATCGTGCAGAACAGGAGGAACGGGGCTTTGGCCGGAAGGGAAGCAGAGAACAAAACAGACGCAAAGGCAGGCGTGCCCGCCCTTACCCACGGGGGTGACTGGGCCGGTTTTGAGATGGAATTCGGCCGGGCGCCTTTGGATTTCTCCATGAACGTCAACCCCCTGGGGATCCCGGATGGAGTGAAAGCGGCCATCGCTGAAGCGGCAGGGAAGGCGGACCGGTATCCGGATCCGGCCTGCCGCAGGCTGAGGGAAGCCCTGGCGGCCCACGAGGAGGTCCCGGAGGAGTGGATCTTCTGCGGCAACGGGGCCGCCGACATCATCGACCGGATCGCTTTGGGGCTGACCAATGGACCCAGCCGGGCCCTGGTGACGGCGCCCACCTTCGCCGAGTACGAAGAAGCTCTGATCCGGTGCGGATGGGCCGTGGACTACTGTCCTTTGGAAGAAGGGGCGGGCTTCGCTCTGACGGAGAAGATCCTGCCCATGATCACCTCAGATACGGGAATCATGTTCCTCTGCGAACCCAACAACCCGACGGGGATCACCACAGACCGGGCCCTTCTAAAGAAGATCCTGGACCGGTGCCGGGAGACGAAGACAACCGTGGTCGTCGACGAGTGCTTCAACGGATTCCTCGATGAGCCCAATGCCCACACCATAAAAGCATATCTGAGGGATCACCCCAACCTGATCATCCTGAAGGCTTTCACCAAGCTTTACGCCATGGCGGGGGTAAGGCTGGGCTACTGCCTTTGCGCGGATGGAGAAAGGCTTGCGGCCATCCGGGAAGCGGGCCAGCCCTGGAACGTGTCCCTCCTCGCCGAAGAAGCGGGACTCGCCGCTCTGAACGAGAGGGCCTATGTGGAGGAGATGCGGCGGCTCATCCCGGCAGAGAGGGTGTGGCTGAAAGAACAGTTGGAGATGTTGGGCATCACCCCCATCTACGGAGAGGCCAACTACCTGCTCTTTCGGGCAGAGACGGAAGCAGATCTGGACGAAGAACTTCGCCGGGAAGGCTTCCTGATCCGAAACTGCGCCAACTACCGGGGACTGGGAGCCGGCTGGTGGCGGATCGCCGTCCGAAGCCATGAAGAAAACGAAGAACTGATCCGGGCCATGGGCCGGATCATGAAATAAGTCAAAGGGGAAATCCCATGACGGAGAACAGCATTATGACGGAAAAAGAGAAAAAGACGGGAACGGGAGACTGCCTGGCCATCATGGTCCAGGGGACCATGTCCGATGCGGGGAAAAGCGTGGTGTGCGCGGCCCTCTGCAGGATCTTCGCCCGGGACGGATACCGGGTCGCCCCCTTCAAGGCCCAGAACATGGCCCTGAACAGCTACATCACCCGGGACGGTCTGGAGATGGGCCGGGCCCAGGTCATGCAGGCGGAGGCGGCGGGAACGGAACCGGACGCCCGGATGAACCCGATCCTTTTGAAACCCTCCAGCGATACGGGAAGCCAGGTCATCGTCCTGGGAGAGATCCGGGATCAGATGACGGCCATGGAATATCATCACTACAAGCCTCAGCTGGCGGAGGAGGTCCGGGAGGCCTACGAATCCCTGGCTGAGGAGTACGACATCATCGTCATCGAAGGGGCGGGAAGCCCCGCGGAGATCAATCTGGCGGAGAACGATCTGGTCAACATGGGCATGGCCCGGATGGCCGACGCGCCGGTGCTCCTCGTAGGCGACATCGATCGGGGCGGCGTCTTCGCTCAGCTCTACGGCACGTCCGAGCTTCTGGAAAAGGAAGACCGGGACCGGATCGAGGGGATGATCATCAACAAGTTCCGGGGAGATCCGGAGATCCTGAAGCCGGGTCTTGCCATGCTGGAGGAGAAGACCGGGATCCCGGTGCTCGGGGTCCTGCCCATGATGGACGTGGACCTGGACGACGAGGACTCTCTGTCCTCCCGGTTGAACCGCAAGTCCTCCGACGGACCCATCGACATCGCTGTGATCCGTCTGCCCAGGCTGTCCAACTTCACCGATTTCAACGCCCTGGAGCAGAACCCCCTGGCTTCCGTTCGCTACGTGGACAATCCGACGGATCTGGGAAGCCCGGATCTGATCATTCTGCCGGGGACCAAGAGCACCACGGCGGATCTTCTGTGGCTTCGCCAGAACGGACTGGAGAACGCCATCCTGAAGGCGGCGGATCGGGACACCCCGGTCCTGGGCGTCTGCGGCGGCTATCAGATGCTGGGAGAAAGGCTGGAGGACCCGGATGGTCTGGAAGGGGAGTATCCATCCCTGCGTGGCCTGGGGCTTCTTCCGGTGGACACGGTGTTCACTCCGGAGAAATCCCGCACCCGGGTCCAGGGGGAAGTGCTGGCCGACGCCTTTGCCGGCGCGACTCTGGACGGCTACGAGATCCACATGGGGGTGAGCCAGGTGAAGGGAGATCACTTCTGCCGGCTGGAGAACGGCGGCTACGACGGCTGCTGGCAGGGCAACGTGTTCGGGACCTACCTCCACGGCCTTTTCGACACCGGACAGATGGCGGACCGGCTCATGAGCTGGCTCTGCGCCCGCAAAGGCATCGATGCCGGGGAATTCCAGGCGGTGCCCCATGAGATCTACGTTCAGCAGCAGTACGACCGGCTGGCGGATCTGGCCGGGGAGGCCCTGGACGTGGAGAAGATCTACGGGATCATGGAACGATACAAGGAGAGAAAGAGATGACCAGAGAATACAAATACATCCGTCCGGCGGACATCGAAAGGGAGAGCATGCGTATCATCGAGGAGGAGATGGGGCAACACGGGATCCAGGTCCCGGAAGCCCATCTGCCCATCGTGAAGCGGGTGATCCACACCACGGCGGATTTCGACTACGGAGAGAACCTGAAGTTTACCGCCGATGCGGTGCCCCGGGCGTTGGAGGCCCTGGCGGCAGGCGGCGGGACGTTCATCACCGATACCAACATGGCCCTTTCCGGGATCAGCAAGCCGGGGCTGGCCAGACTTTCCCTGGAGGGGATCTGCTACATGGCGGATCCGGAGATCGCAGCGGAAGCCAAAGAGAAGGGAACCACCCGGGCGGACGTGTCCATGCGTCGGGGAGCACGGGAGCATCCGGATGGATTCTTCGTCTCGGGAAATGCTCCCACCGCTCTCATCACTTTGTCGGAATTGATCCGGGATGGTCTTCGCCCGTCCCTGGTCATCGGCGTTCCCGTAGGCTTCGTCAACGTGGTGGAGAGCAAGGAAGAACTCTTCGAGACCTGTGAGGCGGCCGGCGTGCCGGCTATCGTTGCCTTTGGACGAAAGGGAGGAAGCAACGTGGCGGCGGCCATCACCAACGCTCTTCTCTATACGGCGGCGGACACCCTGGACCCGGGAAAGCGGACCTGGTAGGAACCGGGAGCATCCGGAAAAGCCGGTAATCTCAACATCGAATTCAATATCGTACCTTCTTTTCGAAAAAGGTGTTGACAGTGTACTATGATACATAGTACAATCAACACATAAGGAAAGAAGGTACGTTTATGTTTGCCATCGATTTGAAAAGCCGGAAATCCATCAGCGAGCAGATCGTCGATCAGATCAAAGAACTGATCGTCACCGGCGTGATGGAACCGGGAGAAAAAATGCCTTCGGTCAGGGATCTGGCCGGAGAACTGACGGTGAATCCCAACACGGTCCAGAAGGCCTACCGCCTCCTGGAGCAGCAGGGATTCCTGTATACCGCTCAGGGGAGGGGGACCTTTGCCGCCGATCCGGAGGAGATCGCCGCATCCCGGGAGGATGTGAGCCGGGCGAAAGCCATGCTTCGGGACGGGCTGGACCAGCTGTACTATCTGGGTGTATCGAGGAAAGAGACGGAGAAGATGATCGACGAGCTGATCACAGAAAGAGAGGACTGGACATGATCCGTGTGGAAAAGGCGGTGAAACGCTTCGAGAAGACACCGGCGCTTCAGGGGCTGGATCTTCACGTAAAGAAGGGGTCCATCTATGGACTGATAGGAACCAACGGCGCAGGCAAGACCACCATCATCAAGGCACTGACCGGGATCCAGAGGCTGGACGAAGGAACGGCGAAGGTGGCGGGGGAGTCTGTGTACGAGAACCCGAAGATCAAAGAAAAGATCGGCTACGTCTCCGACGAC
>CADBQT010000162.1 GCA_902796875.1 uncultured Eubacteriales bacterium | reverse complement strand
TCGCCGGGAGACCCCTAAAGTCGGCCGAAACGATCCCTGCCCCTGTGGCAGCGGCAAGAAGTACAAACACTGCTGCGGGAGATCGTAGGGAGATCGTAACCCCGCGATTGGCGGCACAGGCCGACAGAGCGGCGATCGAACAGATGAAAAACAGGGGCGAGATCACTCGCCCTTTTCGTTTTCCGTATCTTCCAGGTTTTCTTTCTCTTTTTCCTTTTCTTTCGCCTTTTCTTTTTCCCGCTCCTTCCGCATCTTCTCGTGGATCTTCTGCTGCTTGACGTGCTTGGGTTGATTCAGATGGAGTTTTTCCTGCATGGCCGCAATGGGCCCGTCCTCCGAATCGTCCGACTCTCCGATGAGGATGTCTTTGAGCGTCTCCAGGTTGACGTCGTTGGGATCCATATCGAATTTGCTCATGGTGCGGGCCGCCTCCAGATGCTCCGGCGGGTTCTGTTTGCTGAAGGGTTTGCTCGTGTCATCCCAGACTTTGTTGCACAGCACCGCCAGGCACAGCACCCAGGCCAGGAAGAAGAACCACATGAGCAAAGCGACCACCGAAGAAAGCGCTCCGTAGACGATGTCGTAGTGGACCAGTGTCGACGAATAGTAGGAGAATGCGGCGGTGACCACCATCATGCCCGTAGCCGCGAAGAGGGATCCGGGGATCACCTTCCGATAGGGCTGTTTCCTGGTGGGCAGGATGTAGAGGTTGTAGCTGATCATCCCGTAGAACAGGACGAATCCGAGAGGCCACCGGAGCCACATCCAGATGCTTTCCACGTATTTCTGCGGGTCCTGCCCGATGAGGGTGAAGACGCCGGAGATGATCACCTTGCCGTAGCAGAGGATCAGGATGGAAAAGACGATGGTGACGATGGTGACGAACAGTGTCTTGATGGCCCGGACCCGCTCGATGAAGTAGTTCCGGCCCGTGCTGTCGCCCTCCGTCAGGGTGTAGTTGGCGATCCGAGTCAACGCAAAGGACGCCCGGGACCCGGCCCAGAAGGCGATGATCAGGAAGATGATGTTACCAAAACCCAGTGAGGAGAAGGAGAACAGACTCTCGATCATGTTGGATACGTTCTTGCCCGTATATTCCTGAAGCAGGGTAAGCGCCGTTTCTATGCTGATGTTGAACACACCCAGAAGCTGGGTGATCAGAATGAAGATCGGCACGATGGACAGAAAAAGATAAAAGGAAATCTGCGCAGCAAACCCCTGATAGTAGGGGTCCTGCATCTGGCGAAATCCCATGATGACCATTCGTATGAATCTGTCTTTGATCTTCTTCATGCGTTACTGCCTGCGGCGGAGCTCTTCTTCCAACTTCACCAGGGCGTTCGCCCGGTGGCTGATCCGGTTTTTCAGTTCTGCCGGAAGCTCGCCAAAGGTCTTGTCATAGCCGTCGGGAATGAACATGGGATCGTATCCGAATCCTCCGTCACCCCGTTCTTCAGTCAGGATCTTCCCCTCTACAGTTCCACGAACGGCGATCGTTTCTCCATCGGGGAAGACCATGGTGATCACCGAAACGAACCGTCCCGTCCGTTCCTCTTCGGGATAGGCTTCCAGAAGCTTCATCAGCTTCCGGTTGTTGGCTTTATCGATATCGTCGGGATCGGCGCCGGGCTCAACGTCCGAAGCGTCGCCCGCCTCCCAGTCGAACTCGTCGTCCATCTCGGCAAACCGGGCGGAATAGACCCCCGGCGCTCCCCCGAGGCAGTCCACCTCAAGACCCGAGTCGTCGGCGATGGTGGGACGGCCGCAGAGCTTCATGATCCCGGCAGCCTTTTTATAGGAATTCTCCTCAAAAGTAGTCCCGTCCTCGACGATCTCCACCGGCGGAACTCCCGCTTCATCCCGGGGCACGATCTTCATGCCGAACCGGGCGGTGATGGCCTCGATCTCCCGGACCTTGTGCCGGTTCTGTGTTGCCGCTACGATGATCTCTTCCGATCCTGTCATGATTCATCCTTTCCCAGGGGGCGAAAACTTACGGGGATAGTATACCACATTGGTCATCAATAGGCGAACTGGGTCCCCTTGGCGATGGGCACCTGCTCCATGAGGGTGCCGTTTGTCTTATCCTGCTCAGGAGTGTACCGGACATGAGAAGAGTGATCTCCCGTCGGCCGCAAAGGCGCCGGCAGATACCCGGACACATGGCTGATGCATTCATCCCCGATCACCAGATCCTCCATCTCCGACGTGGTCAGATTATAGTAGGTGTGTCTCGCCTCTTCGTAGGCCGGATCCTGCTCCGCCCCTTCCACAAAGGCTCGAAACTCGCTGTCCTCTTCCATCTTTTCTTCGCTGAATTCGTAGTCGTCCCAGGTGGGATCCGTCTCATACCAGCTTCCGCTCAGGTACAGGATGTTCCAGGCGTGGCCATATCCTTCGGCAGATCCGATATTCTCCCCTTCGTCATCCTCCGCCGTTCCGGAGATCATCATGGCCGGGATCCCTGCCTTGCCCAGAAGGTACTGATAGGCCAGGGCGTACCCCTGACACACCGCATGGTGCTCTTCCCCTTTGCTGTTGGCGACCAGGGCTCCGTATGCGGTGAAGGCCTTCTCTCCGGAGGTGGCCTCATCGCCGCCCCGGGAAGCCGGATCATCGCCGGCGGAGTCTCCCTCTTCCGACCCATCGCCGGTCTCCGCCGAATCGTCTTCCTCCAGGTCACCCAGAAGCAGCTCCAAAGCGTCCTCGTCATAGGTCACCATATCGATGAGCTTGTCGTGGATCTGCAGCGCGATCTGATCCTCGGATGCATTCTGATCGATATCCTTCATAAAGTCTTCCACCGCCCGGTCGAAGGCGGCCACTTCGTCCTCCTTGGGGGTGTCCCGGAAGTGGATCACCGCCTTTGCGCTGCCGTCATCCACACTGTACATCTCAACCCCGTTCTCCCAGACCTTGTTGTCGTCCAGCCAGAACAGCTCCGGGTGATCGCTCTGCAACGCCACCCGCACCAGGGCGTAGGTATCGCTGAGTTCCCGATGCTCCACGTACTCCGGCTCGAAGAGGATCGACCGGGAGTATTCCTCGTCTCCGGCGTTCTTCACGCCGGCCATGACCTCATCGTAGAACAGAGCCGCTCCCCGATCCAGGTGATCCCGGAAGAACTCCTTCGTTTCCCGGGAGGATCCCTCAGGCACATCTGCCTTTGCGGTCCAGTCCTCTCCCGTAACGGTCACATCCGCCTTCACTCCGCATCCTGCCAGACCGAAGCAGAGCCCGAAGCAAAGGCAAAGGCATAGCCCGATAAACAGGGCTGCCGTCAGGATCCATTTATGCGCAGTATCTACCTTCATTATTACTACCTTATCCTATCTTTCCCACCAGGCATCTCCGAACAGATCGTCCAGGTAATCCGACAGTTCCCTGACGTCGATGGCCAGGTCCCCGTCGAAGATCCTCACCGGGATCGAATCCCGGAAGCTGTATGGCGTGATCACATCGTCGTGCTCAAAATCGTAGACGAAGATGCACCGATCCCTGGGATCGACGATCCAGAGTTCTCTTACTCCTGCATTTTCGTATTTTTTCACCTTGATGTAAAGGTCTTTTTTCCGTGTGGACGGGGACAGGACCTCCAGGACGAAATCCGGTGCGCCCTCCACTCTGACCAGGGTGACCTTTTCCCGCTTGCAGGTCACCAGCACGTCCGGCTGGACCATGGTCCGGTCATCCATATCCAGATGGACATCCGTCGGCGCTGCGTTAACCACGCACTTTCCCTTGTTGGCCATAACATAATTGAAGAGTTCCGAAAAGATAAATCCAACGACCACCTGATGGACCGGGCTCGGCGCCGTCATGTCATAGATGACCCCGTCGATCAGTTCCACCCGGCGCTCATCCGGGATGGCCAGGTAGTCGTCCACCGTATACTCTCCCTGCTTCTTGCCTCGGAAGGGTGGTGGTTCGATCTCGCCTTTCGTTGCGGAAGTTCCATCGACCCCGTAACGAAACGGGGGCTCGCCCACCTCTGCAGTTCCGGATCCCTCCGGCTTCAGTGCGGTCTCCAGCGCCCGCAGAGTATCGTACCGGGGGGACTTCGTCTGACCGCTGAAGATCTTTTGCACCGTTCCCAAAGGCACGCCGGACAGTTCCGCGATCTGCTTCAAGGTGTACCCCAGTTCCTTCTTTCTATCGATCATCTCGCTGATCTTCATCACATTAACCTCCTATATCTCTATCCTTTCCTGTTATTATGCCCGAGTTATCACCATTTAACAACCGTTTTTGGTTATTTATCGGTCACGATCCGGTCATCCTACGGGCGGGCCGATTGTGTTATAATACTCTCACCGGCCGGCGGGAGCTGCCGGAAAACAGCAACTGTAGAAACGAGGAACGGAACATGAACATCGTACTGTTGGACGGACATACGATCAATCCGGGAGATCTCTCCTGGGAACCTTTGGAGAAGCTTTGCGATGAGATGACGGTCTACGAGCGGACCGAACAGGATGAGATCCCAGCCAAGATCCGGGACTGTGAGATCCTGATGACCAGCAAGTGCTTCATCACCCGGGAACTGATGGAAGCCGCGCCAAAGCTGAAATACATCGGTTCCACCGCCACCGGCTACAACAACATCGACGTGGAAGCCGCAGCAGATCTGGGGATCGCCGTCACCAACATTCCCGCCTACTCCACCGAGGCGGTGTCTCAGCATACCATCGCTCTGATCCTGGAACTGTCCAACCACGTAGGCCTGCACGACGACAGCGTTCAGGCCGGCGAGTGGCAGTCCAGCGAATATTTCTGTTACTGGAAGAAGCCGGTGACCCTTCTGGCGGGAAGAAGCCTGGGCATCATCGGTTACGGCGCCATTGGAAGCCGGGTGGCGGAGATCGCCCGGACTCTGGGCATGACCATCAACGTCTACAGCCGGGATCGGGAGGCAGCCGTGAGATCCGACTTTCTCAGCCTCCACTGCCCGTTGACGACGGATAACGCGAAGATGATCAACGAGGAATTCATCGCCCAAATGAAGGACGGGGCCTGCCTCATCAACACCGCCCGGGGCGGACTCATCGATGAGGAGGCTCTGGCCTCCGCCCTTCGGTCCGGTAAGCTCGCCGGCGCCGCCGTGGATGTTCTGTCCACCGAGCCGCCGGCTCAGGATAACCCCCTCATCGGCCTGGACAACTGCATCATCACTCCCCACATCGCCTGGTGCCCGGTGGAGATGCGCCAGAAAGTCATCGACGTCCTCGCCGAAAACCTGACCGACTGGCTCGAAGGCGGGACCCTGAACCGGGTGGAGCGTTCCTTCGAATAAGTGAGCAAACTGACCATGAAAGAACAGACCTATCGCAACATTTCTCAGGCGGTCAACTCCATGCCCCTGATGAAAGCCTATATCGTATGGTTCAACCGGATCATCACCCTGTGCATCTATCTTCTGTATCCGGCTCTTTTGGTGCTCCTGTACCTGCGCCACGACCCCCGGCTTCTGCCGGTGATCGTGATCCCCGGGGTATCGTTTATCCTCCTTTCCCTGGTCCGGCACTGGATCAATTTCCCCAGGCCCTACGAGGTCTACGACATCCCACCGGTGATCGACAAGAAGACGACCGGGCATTCCCTGCCCAGTCGCCATATCTTCTGTATGTTCCTCATCGCCACCACGGTGTTTTACATCCAGCCCGTGGCTGGTATCCTCATCGGTCTGGCCGGCTGCAGTCTGGCCTTTGGCCGTGTCATCGGCGGGGTCCATTTCGTCCGGGATGTGGTCACCGGCGCTCTGGCCGGCGTCCTCTGCGGCGTTATCGGCTTCTACGTCATTCTCCCGCTGATCTCCTGATCCTCTTTCGCCCTCTTCCCGCAAAGGCAAAGGCAATCCCGGCAACACTCAGTCCGGCCAATGCCAGGGCCAGTTTCAGGCTGGCATCATCCCCCGTTCCCGGTCTTGGCCTCGGGGTGGTCTTTCCCTCAGGCACTACGGGGACATCCGGCGCCGTAAGGCGGACCGTCTGATCTTTGTCCGTCAGGTCCTCGTGATTTGCGATCTCGATGGCCCGTCCGGTCTTTTGTCCCGGGATGTCCTGGAACAGATAGCATTTCTCGAAAACGACCACATGATCGATCCCCTGGCCGACCAGGTCCCTGGCATCCACTTCGAAGGGCACTTTCACCTCTCCTTCGGATGCTTCCGGCGTGAACTGGATGTCCGACCGTGCTCCGTCGATGGGCGTGCCCGTGGCCTTGTCCATCAGGGTCCCGCTCATCACGTAGACCTCTCCCGCCGTCAGCCCCTGATATTTCACCGTGTCCACGATCTTGTCCCGAGATGGATGCTCCGCCCTGGTGGCGATCCCGGGAATGAAGACGGTCTGCTCCCGGTCCTTCAGGTTCCGGTGCTCCGCCACCAGTTTTTCGCCGGTGGAACCCTTGTCCGTGCTCCCGTCCAGATACAGTTCTTCAAAGGCAACGGCCGTCGTTCCTGCCAGCTCCCCGACATTCAGGCTGAACCGGATCGTCACCTGCCCGTCCAATGCCTCCGGAGTAAATTCCTTTTTCGCTTGTACCGGCTCGCCGCCGCTCACCAGCGGTTTCCCCGTGGCCTTATCCATCAGGGTCCCCCGAAGCACATACTTTCGTCCGGGGATAAGCCCGTGGTATTCCACCACGTCGTTGATCTTCCCATTCTCGATGGCGGCAGTCATATGTATATTCGTATCGTCCCCTGTCGCCGAGGTCCTGATCTGAGGGATGTTCACCGTCTGGTCCTCATCGGCAGGTTCCTCGTGCTCCGCCACCTGGCCTTCTGCGTCATACAATTTCTCATAGGCCACTGCGCTTCTGCCAGCGGCGTCCTTTCCATCAAAGGTAAAGGTCAGGCTCACCTCTCCGGAGGGCTTTTCCGGCACGAACTCCTGAGATGCGATGACCGGATCACCTTTGCTGTTCGTGACGGGAACGATATCCTCCACCTTCTGGCTGGTGATCCAGGCCGTCTTGTCCATGAGCTGGCCTTCCACCCGGTACTTCTTTCCCGGGATCAGGTTTCGGTAGATGATCCGGTCCACGATGGTGATCTCCTCCTCCGCAAGGGCCAGATGATCTCCCGTTTTCTTATCCGTTGCTACCGTTCCGATCCTGGACCGATCGTCCTTCACCACCACCTTGGGCGGCTCCGTGTCCGAAGCTTTGACTTTTACCGGATCCGTCGACAGTCCGTACCCGTGGGGAGCTTCCATCTCCCGGATCTCATATTCTTCCCCGGCGATCAGCCTGGACAGGCGGATGTAGGTATGTTTATCCTTTTCTCCCCCATCAGCCATTTCCGCCAGAAGCTCTCCCGGGTTCTCCTTCATCTCCGCCAGGATCTCTCCATCCTTTTCCTTCAGGCGGAATACGGCTTCCTTCTTTCCAGTCGAAGCATTGGTGATCTGAAACACCGCCCCGGGAAGGAACTCTACCGTCTTGCCATCGATCTTGGACAGCAGGACAGATCCGTAAGGGATGTTTTCGAACTCCACTTCCACCGGTTCCGTCTCCTCTCCGGTGATGGTGAACTTTTTCGCCGGCCGGGCATAGCCTTCCAGGGGGCTTGTGTTCATGTACTTTTCCGGATCCCAGCCCACTTCTTCCAGGATGTATTCGCCGGCATAAAGGTCGCCGAAATCGATGGTTCCTTTCTCTCCCGTGGCTGCGGTCACGTCGATCTTCTCACCGGACGTTCCCGTTCCCGTCAGCCGGAAATCGATGCCGGAGACCTGACCGTCCCGGCTGGTCTTCTTCAGCATCACCGGCGTGCGCTTCGCCCGGTTCACGAACTGAAAATCCACCTCTCCGGTCTCTCCCTCCCGGACTTCTTTGGTCTGAGGCTCCGGAACATCGTATCTTCCCTTCTGCTCTTCCGTCAGTATCTCTTCCACTGTATATGTGCCCGGGTGATCCAGGGGGATCGCCGACGCGTTCTGGCTGCCCCAGTGACCCTGACCGTGTTCATCGGTGGTGATCATGGAATAGAGGTCTCCCGTTTCCGGATCCCGGTATGTGGTCGAAGCTCCCTGCCACACCAGGTGGCCGAACCGGATACTATAGCCTTTCTCTTCCTCCGTATCGGTTTCTGCTGCCGTGGCCTTGGCGGTATAGGCTCCCGTCGCTTCGTTTCGGACCTGTTCTTCCAGCTTCACTTTCACCTCTGCCCGGATCTCCAGATCCGCCAGAGTTTCGTTCCCGCCGACGCTGCTCGCCGATCCGCTACCGGCCCCGTCATCCGCCGTCGCCCGGTTGGTCAGCCCCAGGGTGTATTCCCCCAGTTTCCTGTCCCGGGCGGCCTGGTTGATCTTCTCCAGGTCCCCCGCATCCACGGTCCAGCTTCCTATTTTGTACCGGTCCGCATACTCATTAATGGTCACCTGAGGCGAAACCGCTTTTACTACGTCCGCCGTCGTCAGCGTTCCGCCATTTCGACAGACCCCCGTTACCTTGAAGGTGAATCCTCCGGCGGTGCCTCCGTCATCGGTCCGCTTCACCAGGGTCAGGGCCGGTTTCTTTTCTTCCGGCGGCTCCGACTTTTTCGGCGGCGCCGTGGTCGGCTGATCCGGCACCCGGTTCACTCGTCTGATCGTCGTCGTCTTGCCCACGCTGACGGTGACGGTCTGCTTTCCCGTCTCATCCACGTAGCCGCTTCCCGCCGGCAGCTTTTCCGTTACCGTGTAGGTCCCCGCCGGGATGGTTTTGGTCACTTCCTTGCCGTTTCCCGGCACCTCCACCGAGTACTTCACCGAGCCGTTCTTCGTGTTCGTCAGAACAAAGGTAAACTTCTTGCTGGTGGCGTTGCCGTTCTTAATGGTCTTTACCAGCTTCACCGTTCCCGGCACCGGGGTATCCTTTACGGTGGAGGCCGGCAGAACTGTGGTCTTCCCGGCGGACACCGAGGCCGTATACCAGGACGTGCTCAGTTTGAAGGACCCGTTGGTCTTGCTCTCCCGCAGGTACCACTTGCCGATGGGCAGGTCCCCGGAGACGTTGGACACGCCTTTGGCATCCAGGGTGAGGGTGGCCAGGACCTTGCTGCCTGTGGACTTGGATGCGTAGACCTTGTACTGGATCCCCTTGAAACTGTATCCCGCCTTCACCGCATTCTGATCCGTGCTACCCTTGGACAGTTTGATCCGCCCTTTGACCGGAGCGTCCTTGGCGCTGAACGTCCCCAGCCCGCCTTCCTTTACCGTCACGGAGAGCCACTTGTCCGACTTCACATAGTATCTGTTAGTGGCGATCTCTTTGGCGCAGTACGTCCCCTGAGCCAGCCCGGTCAGGGTATTGGTCAGACCGTTGGCCTTGCAGGTGAGCACACCCACCTTGGTCTTCCTGTCCGACTTGTAGACCTGATACTTGATCCCGGTGAAATTGTACTTTCCCAGATTGGAGATCGCCGCGCCGGTGCTGGTCTTCTTAAGGGTCAGCCGGATGGGTTTGGTATCCTTCCACGCCACAAAGTCCTGGCTGCTGTTGGTCGGATCTGCCTTGTAGATCACGAAGGTGTCCGGTACCCTGGCCTTGGAGCGGGCTTCCGAGATCCACCCCCTTACCTTTTTCTGTGTGCTGCTGCTCCAGTACTTCAGCGTGCTGGGCTTGGATATGGTGTGCATCATGACCATCAGATATTTCATCTCCTTGGACTTCACACTCTTCTTATCCCAGCCTTTGCGCACCCCGAAGTACCAGGCTACCTTGGCGTAGTCCGACGTGTTGGACAGGCGGATCAGCCGGGCGCTGCCTCTCTTCGCGTCCACTCCCGGCTGACAGCATGTCCCCACCAGGCCCATGGAGGATACGTTGAACTTGATGCAGGCGCTGGCCGAGCTCACCGTATAGGGCACCGTCGTCGCTGCCTCGGAGACCTCCCCGCCTCCCGGGCCCGCCCCCATCAGTCCTGCCACCAGGAGCAAAAGCAACAGCCGCCCCAGTATCCCCCTCTTATTCCTTTTCCCTTCCATCATCTGATCCCTTTCCTTTCTTCTTGCCTTTCCATGAATTTCCATTTTCTGGGATTATACAATTTTTGCCAGT
>CADBQT010000161.1 GCA_902796875.1 uncultured Eubacteriales bacterium | reverse complement strand
GGCGCCTTCGATGGCCATGCAGGCTCCCCATCCGTGACCGAAACTGCAGATACCGCAGATCCGCTCGATCACGTAGACCATCTGATTATAGTCCTTCTTTTCCACCAGCTTTTCCAGACCTCTGTGGATGAATCCGATAGAAGGGATCGCTTCCACGACCTTCTCATCTTCCACAACCAGGTCGAGATGGATCGGTTCTGGAAGCACCGGATGCTGGGGTCCGAAGGGAATGATTGTTCTTTTACCCATTTTCGTACCTTCCTTTCCTTATTTCTTCGGCTTCCATGGAGTCTGCTCGGACACCTTGAAGAAAGTGCCGCCATAATCCAATTCGCTGTGGTTGAACTGAACGCCGAACAGATCGTGGATCTCGTTCTCGTAGATGAACGCGGGCCAGAAGATCCTGGTGATGCTCTCTACCTGCGCATCCGTGGGGATATCCAGTTTCAGGTTCAGCAGTTTATGCTCTTTGTCAAAGGAGTAGATCAGCTCATACGTATCGTCATCCAGAACAACACCGCAGATCTGTCCGAGACGGTAACCTTCCGCCTTCAGGTCTGCCACTCTGGAGTAAATCCCGGTAAGCTCTACCGGTTCAAAGATCTGTTCCACATGGACCGTTTCCATTAGCTATTCCCTCCTTCCTCGATCTCTTCAGCTGCTTCCGCCGGCTCGCCGATGGCCTCTTCGGCCACCTCTGCCTTTGCGGGAGGATTCTCCAGCATCGCCGCGCGCTTGGCTTCCAGGACGCCCAGTCCCTTGACCACGCCGTCGATGATGGCTTCCGGTCTCGCCGCGCATCCGGGAACGTAGCAGTCCACGGGAATCACCGTGTCGACTCCGCCCAGAATGTTGTAGCAATCTCTGAACACGCCGCCGGAGCAGGCGCAGATCCCGACCGCAACCACGACCTTGGGTTCCGGCATCTGATCATAGATCTGCTTGACGACGTCCTTATTCTGCTCGTTGACGGATCCCGTGACCAGGAACACGTCCGCGTGCTTCGGGTTACCTGTGTTGATGATACCGAAACGCTCTACGTCATACATCGGAGTAAGGCAGGCGAGGACTTCGATATCACAACCGTTACAGCTTGAGCCGTCATAGTGCACGACCCAGGGTGATTTCGTTACATATGCCATAGTATCGCCTCCTTAAAACATCAACTGCAGGATGAAAATGTTCACCATGCCCAGCACGATCGCTGCGATCCAGGCGGACTTGAATGCGAACTGCCACTTCATTCTGGCGAAGCAGTTGTCGATCAGGACCTCCAGGAAGTAAGCTGCGATACACACCAGGGCGCCGATCACACATCCCGCCACACTGCCGTTGGTGAAGAACAGGAAGATGAAGCCGAGGATGAAGACGTTCTCATACCAGTGAGAGATCTCGATCCAGCCCATGGTCCGTCCAACGAACTCGGTGGTGATACCTCTGACCAGTTCCTGATGCGCGTGGTGCGACATACTCAGGTCGAAGGGCGACTTGCGGAACTTGATGGTCAGGATGTACAGGAAGCCGAGGAACAGTCCGATCATGGGCAGGAACGCCATCCGATCCGGAGAGATCAGATCGTGGACCGTGAAGCTTCCGTGGAACATGTAGAAGCCGACCGCCGTCAGGAGCATCATGGGCTCATAGGCCATCATCTGCAGCAGCTCTCTTTCCGCACCGACTTCCGCATAGGGAGAGTTGGAGGAGTAGGCTGCGATGATCAGGAAGGCGGAGCCGATGGTCTCGGTAAAGATGACCAGCAGCAGGTCCCCTCCCGCGAAGAAGATGGCGCCGGCGCCGATGAGGAAGACCAGGTACGCGATGATGTAGAAGTCCTGGAATCTCGTCGGGCTCTGCTTTTCCTTTTCGAAGAGTTTACGAACATCGTAGTACGGCTGCAGGATGGGCGGGCCCACTCTGCGCTGCATCTTCGCCGATAATTTTCTGTCTAATCCCGCCAGCAGACATCCGAGGATGGGGGCGAGGACAAGGTATGCTACGACCGAAATGATTCTGAATACCATTACGCAACACCTCCTAACAGACTGATCAGCGTAGCGACAACTGCGCCTATGCCGACGACCAGTACGGCCACGTTGAGCACATCGCCGATGACGTTCATCCGATGCTCACCGAAGATGCTCTCCATGTGCCAGTTTCTCAGAGTGAACTGGACTTCCTTCTGCATGGAACCGTAGTAGGTCCGGTTGTCTCCGGTATTGACGCCGGACAGGTAAATGGGAACCTCGCTCTTCTTGGACTTGCCGAAGAACATGGCCGCCAGCAGTACCAGGACCGCCAGCATGATGACCATGATGATCATGTTGCTGGAGGACAGCAGTCCGTCGGTCACTCCGCCGAACACACCTTCCAGATACGGCACCAGGGCGTACAGGGAGATGAGGGGGAAGATCAGACAGACGACCACGGTCAGGATGGCCAGGGTCATGTGTACGAAGGTCTCGGATTTATGGACTGACTGTTCGATATCGGTCTCCCCGGCCACGACGGCGGAGAGCTTACCCATCCACTTGAGCCAGTAGAAGGCGGTCACCGCACTGCCGAAGCAGATGATACCGACCAGAATGAAGTTTCCGGAATCCACGAAGGAAGTCATGGTCGCCCACTTGGAGATCAGCATTCCGAAGGGAGCCAGGAACATTCCCGCGATACCGATGATCATGAACATGGCCACCTTGGGCATTCTGACGAAAAGTCCGTCCATGTCTTCGATCATCCGGCTTCCGATGTGGTGCTCCGCCGTACCTACGCAGAGGAACAGGAGAGACTTGGTGATGGCGTGGAAGATGATGAGCATGATGCCTGCCCAGACAGCTTCCGGCGTTCCCACACCGCCGCAGGCGACGATCAGTCCCAGGTTGGCGATGGTCGAGTAGGCCAGCACCCGCTTGGCGTTGTTCTGAGAGATCGCTGCACAGGAGGCGAAGAGGAACGTGATCCCGCCGACCATCATGACCATGAGCCCGGCAAAGTTGTTGATGCCGAGCACCGGCGCAAGTTTGATGATCAGGAATACACCCGCCTTGACCATGGTGGACGAATGGAGCAGCGCCGACGTAGGTGTCGGTGCGACCATGGCGCCCAGCAGCCAGCTGTTAAACGGCATCTGGGCTGCTTTGGTGATTCCCGCAAAGGCAAAGAATGCCGCCGGGATCGCAACCAGATCGCCGTAGACGGATCCGTAGAGCAGCATGGTTGACAGTTCCACCGTTCCGAAGATGTTGCCGAGAATGATGATACCGATGACGAATCCCAGTCCGCCAAACAGGTTCATGATCAGAGCCCGGAAGGAGTTGTTGATGGCTTCTCCCGTTCTCGTGTATCCGATGAGCCAGAAGGAGGAAAGGCTGGTGATCTCCCAGAAGAAGTACATCCAGATCATATTGTTGGATGTGACCAGTCCTACCATCGCGCCCAGGAACAGGAACATAACGAAGAAGAACCATGGTCTTCTGTCCTTTTCACCGGCGTGATGATGCTGAAAGTCCTTCATATAACCCAGCGCGTACACGCAGATCAGACTGCCGATGATGCCGATGATCAGGATCATGATGATGGAGAGCTTGTCGATGTACATATTCGCCTGGCTCTCGATCTCATGCCCCGTGCCCAGTTCGAACCAGATCATCAGAGGTGTCTGGATGATGGCCAGCAGCGATGCCAGGTACTTCTTGTGTTTGATGCCCGTGAAGATGATGTAGATCGCAAGACCGATCTCCACCGCCATCATCAGGTATCCAACGACGTGGGTGTGCGCAGGGAAGAATTTTTCCCCGGCACCGAAGTACTGCACAGCGACAACGATCGAGACTCCGGCGATGATCGCCGTGGAGATGTACACGATCATGTCTCTGGCTTTATCGCTTTTCGCCGCCAGTAGAACAAAGGCAATTATCATCGGGAAAAAAATCAGGAATAATATTGTGCCCATTTAATCCTCCTAATAATAAAGCTTTTTTCAAAAATACCGTTTCAAGTTATTATACTCATACTAAATGGGAATAATCAAGTACGAAAGACAATACATTCCGCCGTCGAGGCCATCCCAGCAAACTAATCCGCAAATAAATGAGGCTGCCGTTCCGGCGGGTCGAAAACGCCGGTCCGGCAGCCTCAGGACTGTCCAGTTTGATCTATGTGTGATCAGAGGTTATTGATCGGTCTCAACGGGGCCCTCCGTGTGGGAAAGCTCCTCGTTCATCTCTTTCAGTTCCCTGTTGTGTCTGGCGGAAATAGCCTGACATCCCTGTTCGAAGATCCTCCGGATCTCTTCCTTAGAAGGCTCGACCTTCTTGGAGATAAGCCAGATCAGAATACAGGCAACGGCGCAGACGATGGTCAGCACGATCAGGACGACACGGATGGTCCCCACGATAGCATCCACGTTGGCCGCTTCCAGGATCCCGTCGAAGTAGTCGCCGGATTCCCAGGCGTCCTCGGTCCCCCAGCCCTCGTACCAGGGTTCGAACAGCAGAGCGATCACGTTCATGATGGTGACGATGAGGAGCAGGAAGGAGATCCTGCGGGTATCGCCTACCGCCAGTCCCGTCTTGGGGTTGGCCGGGAAGTTCACCGGATCCTTCTTCGTCAGACCGCCGTACATCCGGCGCCAGATAAAGTAGAGGATCGGGCCGGTGATGATACCGATCATGCCGCCCAGATAGTAGTCGGATCCATTGACGAAGAAGGCGAACAGGGCCACGCAGATGGGTACCACGCAGATCACCCACAGCAGACCGTTGCCTCCCGGGATCCGGAACTGGTATTCCTCTTCCGGGATCCTCCGCCGCAGGATGATGGCGGAGATGTAGACCATGATGTAGGATGCCAGCAGGAGCGCCACATCCAGAACGATGATGAACCCGAAGGGGAACATGCAGAAGATCAGGTTGAAGATGCCCACGGAGAGCACCGCCACGTAGGGCACGCCGTGCTTCTTGTCGCACTTGACCATCACCTTCGGCGTCAGATTGTCATCCGCCAGCGCGAAGAATCCTCTGGATCCCGATGCGATGTAGGTGTTGTAAATGGAGCACTGGGCCAGGATCGCCACGATGACGAAGATCACGCCCCAGATGGGTCCCCAGAAGTGAGCGACCACATCGGCGTAACCGACGCTCTCGCCGTCGGTTCCCCAGTTCTCCCAGTTGCCCAGGGAGCCCAGGCCCGCCGTGGTGGGCAGGATGTAGACCGCCATGATCAGCGGGATCGTGATCAGGGTCCCCTTGGGGATGACCTGAGGATTGGAGACCTCTCCGGCGATGGTGGACATG
>CADBQT010000160.1 GCA_902796875.1 uncultured Eubacteriales bacterium | reverse complement strand
TTCTGACAGCGAGCGGGACCAGAAGATCAAGGGGAGCATCCTCTACAGCAAATACGCCGTGGCGGTAGATCCCGACTCCGCCTATGAGTTCCTCCAGCGCAAAGGCCTCGAGGCCCAGCAGGCAGCCGATGAGGCGGCGGCCCAGGCGGAAGCGGACAAGGAAGCCGCAAAGGCGGAGAAAGAGGCGGCCAAAGCGGCGGAGAAGGCCGAGAAGGAAAAACTCAAGGCCATGGAGAAGGAAGAGCGGGCCCGCAAGCAGGAGATCAAGAAGGTGGGCAATACCGTCATGGGCACCGTGGGACGGGAAGTCGGCAAGACACTCGGCAGCAACTTCGGGTCCTTTGGCAGGAAACTGGGGGGCAACTTCGGCGCCCAGCTGTTCCGGGGGATCTTCGGAACGTACATCAGCAAGAAATAGGAGACGCGTGAGAGCGTCGAAGAATTCATCGACAGAGAGGAAACATGGACAATATCCGGAAAATCGCTGCGGAGCTGGGGCTCCGCAGCACTTATGTAGAGAACACGGTAAAGCTTATCGACGAGGGGAACACCATCCCCTTCATCGCCCGGTATCGTAAGGAAGTCACCGGCGGAATGTCGGACGTGACCCTGCGCCAGTTGGAGGAACGACTGACCTACCTGCGGGGACTGGAGGAGCGAAAGGAAGAAGTGCTCCGCCTCATCGACGAGCAGGGCAAGCTGACGGAAGAACTGGCCCAGGCTATTCGGGAGGCAGAGGTACTCCAGCGGGTGGAAGATCTGTACAAGCCGTATAAGAAAAAACGGGCCACCCGGGCATCCAAGGCACGGGAGCGGGGGCTCGAGCCTCTGGCCATGAGGATGCTCCTGCAGGAAGATGAAAACGGTGCTCCCGAGGACTTTGCGAAGGAGTATGTGGATCCGGAGAAGGAAGTGCCCGATGAGGGGGCGGCCCTCCAGGGAGCATGCGATATCCTGGCGGAGCTGTTCGCCGAAGACGCGGACCGGATCGCCGGGATCCGGGAGCGGACGTGGGAGCACGGCCGGCTGGCCACCGAAGCGGTGGACCCGGAAGAGAAGACGGTCTACGACATGTACTACGGCAAAGAGGAGCCTGTCCGCAAGATCCCCAACCACCGGGTCCTGGCCATCAACCGGGGCGAAAAGGAAAAGAAACTGAAGGTAAGCGTGGAGGTGGAGCCGGAAGTGATCCTCCGGAGCATGGGCGAGGAGATCATCCGGGAGCACGGGAGCATTTACACGAAACTTTTGGAGGAGACCATCGCCGACGCCTACAAACGACTCATTGCCCCTGCCGTGGAGCGGGAGACCAGAAACCGTCTGACCGAGAGGGCAGAGGAAGAGGCCGTCAAAGTCTTTGCGAAAAACACGGAGAACCTGCTCATGGTCCCGCCGGTGAAGAACAAACGGGTCATCAGCATCGACCCGGGTTACCGGACCGGGTGCAAGGTGGCGGCCCTGGACGGAACGGGACGGCTGGTCGCCTACGGGACCGTGTACCCCACCAAACCCAGAGAAGACATTGCCGGGACCGAACGCACCCTGCAGAAGATCATCGACAAATACGGCTGTGATGTGATCGTGATCGGTAACGGTACCGCCTCCCGGGAGACGGAAGAGGTGGTGGCCGCTTTCCTGAAGAAGACGGGATCCCCCATCCAGTACACTATTGTCAACGAGGCGGGAGCGTCGGTCTACTCCGCATCCAAGTTGGCGGCGGAAGAATACCCGGATCTGGACGTGACCACCCGTGGCGCCATGTCTTTGGGACGGCGGCTTCAGGATCCTCTGGCGGAGCTGGTCAAGATCGACCCGAAACACATCGGCGTGGGACAGTACCAGCACGATATCAACCAGAAGGCGCTGGATGTGGCCCTCACCGGGGTAGTGGAAAACTGCGTCAACCGGGTGGGCGTGGATCTGAACACAGCCTCCCCGTCGCTGCTCTCCTACGTGGCGGGAATCAACATGACCATTGCGAAAAACATCGTCGCCTGGCGGGAGGAAAACGGACGGTTCAAATCCCGGAGAGAGCTGCTCAAGGTGGCTAAGCTGGGACCGAAAGCCTATGAACAGTGCGCCGGTTTTTTGCGGATCAGCGGGGGCAAAGAGCCTCTGGATGCAACGGCAGTCCATCCGGAGGCCTACGAAGTCACCCGGCAGATCATGGACCGCGTCGGCATCAGCGGGGAGGACATCGCCTCCGGCGGCGCCGGACAGCTGGACGATCTGATCCTGGCCGCATATCCGGTGAAGCGGGAGCAGAAGCCGAAGCGCCGGGTAGGCCTGGACGGGCTGAAGGATGCCCTTAAGGATTCGTCCCAGGATCCGGGCCGGCTCTCCGAGAGCATCGACGCCATGGCCAAGGACATGGGCGTGGGCCGCCCCACATTAAACGACATCATCGCCGAACTGAAGAAGCCCGCCCGGGATCCCCGGGAGGATGCCCCGGCGGTGGTCTTCCGGGGGGACGTGCGCAGCTTCGAAGATCTGAAACCGGGCATGGAAATGGAGGGCACCGTCCGCAACGTGGTGGACTTCGGCGCCTTTGTGGACATCGGCGTCAAGCAGGACGGCCTGGTCCACATCTCCCAGATGAGCAACAAATACGTGTCCCACCCCATGGACGTGGTGTCCGTCGGGGACACGGTCAAAGTCCGGATCCTCCAGATCGACCGTGACCGGGGCAAGATCTCCCTGACCATGAAGCGGTAAACAGGGATCCGGTCATGGAGTGATCCTCTGTTACCTTGGCGCTTTTGTACGATAGGGCACTATTATGGTATACTAT
>CADBQT010000159.1 GCA_902796875.1 uncultured Eubacteriales bacterium | reverse complement strand
TTCCGGGAAAACGGCGAAGATCGGATTCAGCCACGCCCACGCCTGGACGGAGATCTACATCGACGGCTTCGGCTGGGTGCCGCTGGAGGTGACACCGGAATACGAGGGGATCATGCCTCAGGCGGATATGGACAGGGGGCTGGAATCCATCCAATGGGAAAACCGGCCCCAGCCCCAGAACCAGATCCCGCCGGACGAGCTGGAGGAGGAAATGGATGACACCCAGCTGGGGAGCAGGGTGATCCGGATCCTGAAATGGATCCTGCTGGGACTGTTGCTGCTGCTGCTTCTTCTGGCGGCGCTGCTTCTGCTCCGGCGGTACCTGATCCTGCGGGCAAGGAGAAAGACCTTTGAGGATCCTGACCCCCGAAAGGGCGTCTGCGCCATGTACGGCTACATGAGAAACAGGGGTGTCCCGGTGTCGGAATCGGCCCGGGTCATCGGGGACCTGGCAGCCTTCAGCACTCTGGAGGTCAGCGAGAGACTCAGGTCCATCATGAGAGAGGAACTGGAAAGAGGAGAAAATGAGAAAAAACAGATGGACAAAAGCAATAGCGGTTCTGTTTCTGACCGTATCGCTTCTCTCCTTCGCAGCCTGCGGAGGGGATAAAGAGGGTACCGGGGAAGCGACCGAAAGCGGTGCACACCCGGGAGCCGGCGTGCCGGCGGCAGCGGAACCTGCGCAGGTACAGAAAGAAACCGGAGCGGAGATCATCCGATCCCTTTCCGGGGAGGAGGTCGGTCCGGGAGCGGAGTGGAGCATCATCGCCCTTGCCCGTTCCCCGCTGGCCAAAGAGCCGGAAGCGGTTGCCCTGTTTACGAAGTACCAGGAAAACCTGCGGGTCCAGATCAAGCGGGCTCAGGGAGTCCTAAGCAAAGAGCAGCCCACCGACAACGCCAAAGCGGCCGTCGCCCTGAAGATGACCGGGAAAGACCCGGCCGATTTCGAAGGGTACGATCTGCTGGATCAGCTGGAAGATGTGGAAGCGGTCCAGGGGCAGGGAGTCAACGCGGAGATCTGGGCCCTGATCGCCGCCGGCTGCTGTGAAAGAGAGCTGAGCTGCTCTGATCGCTACGTGGAGGACGTGCTGAAGATGCAGCTGGAGAACGGCAGTTTCTCCTTTGACGGAACGACAGCGGACGTGGACATTACCGCCATGGCCGTTCAGGCCCTTCAGGTAAACGGCGGGGGCGATGAGGCGTCATCGGAGGAAGCGCCGGATGCTGCAGCGGATGCGGTACAACGGGCCATGGACTGGTTGTCCTCTGTCCAGGGATCCGACGGCGGCTTCGGCAATACGGAGTCTACGGCTCAGGTGATCATCGCTGCCGGCTATTCCGGGGAAGCGGTTGCGTCCATGGCGGCGTTCACCAAAGCCGATAAAACCCTGGTGGACGGTCTGATGCAGTACCGCCTGGAGGAGGGCTTCCGCCACAAGGACGAAGACTCAGTCGATGCCATGGCTACGGAGCAGGCCATGTGCGCCATCGATGCCATCGTTCTGTCGGAAGAGGGAGAGCCCTTGTTTTAAGGAGGAAGACCGATGAGCAAAGGCAGGAAATTCCTGATCGCAGTCTCTGCCATGACCCTGGCCCTGGTTCTGGGGATGGTCGGGTTTTTGCATGGTCAGGAAGCCTTTGTGCCGGAGAATCAGGTGGCCAGTCTGGACGAGGAGCGCTCCCAGGGATTCCTGTCCGGTGAAGGATACCAGATGGACAAGGAGCAGGAACGGGAGCACGAGAAGACGGAGAAGAAGAGACAGGAAAACCTGGATCGGAAAGAGCCCCCTCAGCCTCCGACCACTCAGCCTCCGACCACCACCCAGCCGCCGACGACCACTCAGCCCTCTTCGTCGACTGCTCAGACCCAGACCCGATCCAGCTCCACTGCCCGGACAAGCGATCAGAACACCGGGAATACGGGGACCAGCGGTCAGAGGACCGGGACGGCAACCCAAGCCAACACCGATAACTCCAGGGGGAGCCGGGCGGAAACGGGAAACCGGGGCAGTGGAACCACGGTGACCAGCGTGAAGCCCAAGCCAGCGAGACCCGGTACGAAGCCCTCATCCACAAGGAAGAAGGCCGGCCCGGGTCCGGGGCCGACCACGTCGAGAAAAAACCCGACGAAAACACCCTCGAAAGAAACCGCGAAAAAGCCTACGAAAAAAACCACCGACGGGGAGGATCCGGTCGATAAACGGTCATCCAAAACCAAAGACACCCGTGCGGAAGAAGAGAGGGATAAGGATCCGAAGATCGACACCAACCTGAATGCCGGGGAGCGGCACAAAGGCAATACCAGGACCTTCTGGGTCAGGGTGACCGATTACAAAAATCGAAACGTTCCCGTCTACTCCAATGGGGAAGGAGCCTTCACCGTAACCTGTAATGGGGAGGCGGTGAACAGCATGGGTTCCAACGGGAACAGGACCACCTTCCGCGCTGCTCTGATGGATGGGAAAAACGAGATCGTTATCCGGGCCTGGGACCGGGAGGGAAGGACGAAGACCAAAACCATCCCGTTCACGGCGAGCGGAGAACGTGTACCTGTCGGCACCGTTTCGGTGACTATCGCCGCGCCGATCCTCCACCTGGGAACTCTGGGCGGCGGAGAGGTGGATCTCTACGAAGGCGACTCGGCCAAGGATGTGCTGGATGCCGCCTTTGAGGCCAGCGGGATCACTCCGATCTATACTAAGGGCGGCACCTACCTGAGCGGCATCCGGCGAAGCGGCATCGCCCGGGGAGCCTGGATCAGCGACAAAGTCCGCGAGGCGATGGAGGAACTGAACCAGGCAGAGATGAACCCGGACAAACAGGATCCCGACAGCCTGTCTGAGAAGAATTTCTATAACAACAATTACTCCGGCTGGGTCTTCGCAGTCAACGGAGAATATTCTGAAGTCGGGATCAACTCCTGGACGATGGAGGACGGAGATGAACTGATCCTGGTATTCTCCATCTACCCGGGGTTCACCGGTATCGAAGAGCTGGATGGACAGTCCTGGGAGGACTGATCGCGAGGCTGTGGAGATCCGGGAAATCGTCGCGAGACGGCTTCCGGGACGGGCCCACAGACAGCACGAGACCGAAGATAAACGGTTAAAAGGTATCAAAACAGATAACCAAAAACAACTTTACAAACAAATCAGCTTCCGTTATACTGAATCTGCTGACATTATCGTGAGGAAGTGTATGTTTGAGAAGTTGTTTTTTTTCGAACAGAAAAAGGCAGAGAAGGAGACCGACATGAAGAAAGGCTTACGTTCGGGAAGAGTGTTTACTCTTCTGCTGGCACTGCTTATGTGCCTGGCGCTTGTCCCTATGGCACTGGATTCGGAGAAAGCCGAGGCGGCTACGGATCCAACGACCTTCTGGGATTCGGCGGTTGACGGAAACGGATGGTCCGCCTGGAGCTCCAGCTGGACCTACGTCAAGACAGTAAAGGCATCCGGAGTTTCGGTCGATCATTATGACTGGGAGGGAAACACCTGTAATGTGGTGCTGGATTCCGCGACGGCGAAGGATGCGTCCTTCACCTTTGCAACTACGTCTTATGTGAGAACCGCCAGCAGCTCGGGGGTAAAACTGAACGGGACCAATGCCGCGGGGGCATCGGCCAGCCGGACGCTGGAGTTGTCAGATGGCGCGGCATCCATTACGGTCCAGCCCTATTACAGCAGCCGTACAGGGACGACCAAGACCTTCAGTTTCACCATAGATGGAGAAGGGATCGATGCGACCTATGTCGTCGACCTGCCCGGCGGAGAAGGTTACGAAGTTAATCCTGTTGCCGGATATGAATCCCCGGTGGCAAGCGGGAGCAGCTTCAAATTCACCGTGGATATTCAGCCCGGTTACAAAAAAGGCCAGAACTTCGCGGTCAAAGCCAACGGCTCAGCCCTTACTGCAGATGCCAACGGCGTTTATACGATAGAAAAAATCAAGAACGACCAGACAGTGACGGTGGAAGACGTAGTTGACGAGAATACCACGTTCTACTGGAACGTAACCCTTCCTTCTTCTCCCGTTGGATATGAAGTGACTCCCGCTTCGGGATCCGAATCCCCGGTGACCGAAGGCGGAAGCTACAGCTTCACCGTAACCATCAGTGACGGCTACGCGAAAAACAGCAGCTTTGCGGTCAAAGCCAACGGAGCCGTATTGACGGCTGGCTCTGGCGACAAATATACCATAGAAAACATTCAGGCCGATCAGACCGTCGAAGTCGCAGGCGTCCAGAAGATCTGGGATGTCACTGTGAACAACGGCACCGGATACACGATCTCACCGGAAGGCTCGTCCGCATCGCCGGTATTTTCCGGCGGGGATTATACCTTTAAGGTGAATATCGCAGAAGGATACAAAAAAGGCGCGGACTTTGCGGTCAAATCCAACGGCACGGCTCTCACGCCGAATGCCGATGGGATCTATACCATATCCAATATCCAGGAAGACAAGAATGTCACGGTGGAAGACGTGGTTACTTCCGACACCGTGAATCAGTTCAGGATCACCCTGCCGGATGTTGCCGGAGCGACAGCAGCCCCGGTGGAAGGATACTCTTCTCCCGTGGATGAAGGCGAAGATTATCAGTTTACCGTGACCATTGAAGACGGTTACATGGCGTCAGCCAGCTTTGCCGTCAAAGCAAACGGGACGGAACTGACGCCTGACGATAAGGGTGTTTACAAACTGGAAAACGTACGTACCCATCAGGAGATCACCGTGACCGGTCTGACCCAGATGGTTTCTGTGACGGCGCCGAAGGGATCCACCATTGCCGCGGGCAAGCTTGACGGCTCATTTAAGTATACCTGGTCGGATCCGGTAAAGACGGTCAGCCTTGACGACGGCAGAGTGAAGAGTTACTTCAATGCCATCAGCGGAACCTCGTTCTACAGAGTCCAGAACCCGAAGGGTGTGACCTACTGGGATTACCAGACGATGACGGCCGGAAAATCCTATGAAGCCACGGAGACCGACCTTCATATGGATGACGGGGACTTTAACAAAGACACGATCTACAAAGACTTCACCTACAACTACCTGGATCTGGGCGATGTCTACCTGAACATCAACGAACGGGGCTACCTGCCTTTGAAATCCGGGGCGACGAGAGAACTGGACGTCTTCCGGAACTGGCAGGCCATCGAAAATTTCACGAATGCGAAAATCGCTGTCCCCGACGCACACTACGAAGTCGTTGACATCGAGGGGAATCCCAGCGATCTGGTTACTATTGTGCCCGATAAGCACAACACCTGCCTGGCGACCATCAAGGCGGGAGACTCCGCAGGGATGGCTGTCGTCAAGGTCACCTATGACGCCATGATCCATAAGCAGGGCATGGCCAGCGGCTGGGGTGCAGGAGGAAAGGACTCCACCCGTTTTGGCGCCATCTGGCCGGAGTGTACCGGTGTGTTCGTGGTGACGGTGGATAAAGACGGATCCTCCATCGACCTGGGAATGACCATCAATACGGATACCCCCATCGCCCACGCGGGCAAAGTCGCCGGGAACAATATCGATGCGGAACACGATCTGCTGTATTACCAGGGCGACGACGGAGCGGAATATACGTTCAAGCCTGCGGAGGGAGCGACAGTCACCGTAGCAAGGCCGAAGCTTACGGCAAACAGCCTTGCCTTTAACGGATTCTCCGCAGACGGTGTGACTGCCGATGATGAAGGGAACGTTACGGTCACCGGACTGATGGCCGGTCGGAATATCGTGAAAGTGGAAAAGGACGGAGTCGCCAATTATCAGGTGATTTCGGCGAGAAAGATCGGAGTCAAAGCGACCCTGTCTGACGGAAAAGAGGTCAACCTCAACAAGTACAGATTCTCCCCGGGAGACCAGATCACGCTGACTCTGAGCAACGTGAACAGTCCCCAGGAGAAACTGGCCACATGCTATAACAACAGCTTCTCCATCGCCTACTTCGGCGAGGACAAACCGACGACCAGGCTCACCTCCACAGGTGTCGGCCACCAGTATGGCCAGTACAACTTCAGCAGCCTGGATCAGCAGATCACGGTAAAGATCCCGGAAGACTGGGATAAGGATACCTATAGTGTGATCAACGGCGGTGTGGCTTTGGGCGGATTCAGCGGATGCGCCGCCGGCGGCCACCGGGGCAAGGTCACCTATAACACAGCGTCAGGAATGGCTACGGGATCGGGCGGCAGCGGAGTCCTGGGAAAACTCCCCGACCTGGTGTTCAAGATGAAAACGGCCGGTGACTCGTCCCTTAAGCTGATCGATGAAAACTGCAAAGTCTGGTCGGCGACCCAGATCATCAGGTACGATGATCCTCAGGGCTATGTGGATGATGACCTGCTGCCGACCTACAAGGTCGTCGTACCGGCCAACAGCACCTTCCAGATCGTGGAGGATCCGGAGGCGTTCCCTCAGGTAGATGAACGACACGTAGATGATTTCGCCACCGGAGATGAGATAAACATCACCGGAGGAGAGAATCGGATCACCATAGATAAGAGTGAACTGGCCGGCAAGGCGGGATCCGTAGACGAGATCTTCGCTGTTGCAGGGCATGATGCTGAACGATTCCATATGGATTCCGTAACCAACGATATCGCAGGTCTTAAGGTCTACGGAGCTGTCGAGCCGGCGATCCCGGAAACGGGGCTGGATGGAGCGTATTACCTCTTCATCGAGTTCGATGAAAATGCAGTGTCCGATGTGGTGGAACACGATCTCGCCCATGTCGAGAAGAAGGATGCGGAGTGCGAAAAAGCCGGACATGAGGAGCATTGGAAGTGCGCCCGCTGCAACAGATTGTTCAGCGACGGAGATGCCGAAAAGGAAATCGACGAAAGTGAAGTAACGATCTCAGCGACAGGCCACAGCTGGGGAGAGATTACCTACACCTGGGCAGCGGACAACAGTTCGGTAACGGCGAAGAGGATCTGCGAAAACGATCCTGATCACAAGGAGACCGAGACAAAGGGCGCGACGCCGGAAGAGAAGACACCGGCCACCTGTATGGCCAAAGGCGTGAACACATATACTTCAGCGGCCTTTGATAACGATGCTTTCCAGATCCAGACCAAAGATGTGGATGACATCCCCATCGATCTGGAGAATGGTCACAAATGGGGCGACTGGGAGGAGGCAGAACCGTCCACCTGTGTGAAGGCCGGGCAGAAAGTCTGCAGATGCGAGCACAACGAGAACCATACGAAATCCCAGGATCTTGCCCTGCTGGATCACGAACTGACGGCGACCCCGAGAGTGGAAGCCACCTGCACGAAGCAGGGGAACATCGATTTCTGGACCTGCGGAAAATGCAGCCAGCTGTTCTCCGATGAGAACGGCCAGAAGGTGATCAACAAGAGTGACACCATCATTGCTGTCGATCCCGATGCCCATGCATGGAATGACGGTGAAGAAACCACACCGCCGACCTGCAAGTCGAAAGGTGTAATGACCTTCACCTGTAAGCACGATAACAACCACACGAAGACGTCGCCCATCGACAGGATCCCCCATAAGGTCGAGGCGGTGAAGGGTAAAGCGGCGACCTGCACCAAAGAGGGTGTCAAAGCCCACCATAAGTGCACGGTCTGCGGGGGCCTCTTTACTGACGCGGCAGGGAAGACGGCCATTACAAAGGATCAGCTGAAGATCCCGGCCAACGGTCACAAATATGGTGCATGGAAGAAACTGAACGCCAAACAGCATCAGAAGATCTGTGCCAGCGATAAATCCCATGTGGTGAAAGAAAACCATAAGTGGGACAAGGGAAAAGTCACGAAGAAGGCGACACCCAACCAGACCGGAGTGAAGACGTTCACCTGCAAAACCTGTAAAGCCACAAATACGATGACCCTTTCGAAGACCCCGGATCTCCTGGTAGCCAGGGCGACAGCCAGTGGAAACAATGCCGCCAGGATCACCTGGAACGGAACGAAGGGGGCCCAGCGGTATGTGATCTATCTTTCCAAGTGTGATGGAAAGGACGGGATCAAGGAGATCAAGAAGGTCAGCGGCAAGACCCGGAGCTGGTCCAAGTCGGGATTGAAGAAGAACGAGAGCTATAAGTTCAAGGTAGTTGCTCAGAAGAAGAAGAACGGCAAGTATGTCACCTTCCGAAGCAGCCGTTCCGGGCACTTTGTCACAGGTGACGTCAAAGGCAACATGACGAACGCCAAGAGCCTGACCCTGAACCGCACGAATGTCACCCTGAAAAAGAACGGATCCATGACCATATCCGCGAAGGTGACTAAAGTGAAGGCCGGAAAGAAACACATGACCGGCCACGTTGATCTGCTTCGGTACACCAGCAATGATCCGTCCGTGGCCGACGTAAACGCCAAGGGCAGGATCACAGCCAAAAAAGCGGGCGTGGCGAAGATCTACGTGCAGACCATCAACGGCATGTGGAAGGTCGTCACTGTGACCGTGAAATAGGGGAGGTGCCCAGTGAGAAGACAGTGTGTATTTCGAATGCCCGGTCTGGCCGGGAGAGGGTGGCTGATCGTCGCGCTGGTCGCAGCAGTGGCTGCCCTTGGGCTGATGACCGTCAGCCTGGAGAAGGCATACGCCGGAGAGTATTCCGGCACGGTATATTTCAATCTCAGCGATGACGGCAAACCGGTCATGTCCGACGTGACCGGGGAAGCTATGATGCTGGTTCCCGTGTCCCTGCAGGATGTGGCGGATGTGGATCTGGCGGATTGGGAACTCGAGGAGTATGCCTATCACGAATACGACGGCACCGGAGAAGTGGATCTGGAACGACCGACCGTTCTTAAGCTGTATCTCTATATGCTGGATCAGTATAAGGATGACCCGCGAAACAGCCTCGCGATATCGGGGGAACCCCATTCCCTATTTATGACCAAATTCTGGGGCCATGACTGCAATCTGCTCTACTACGTCAATGGAACCTATCCGCTGTTTGAGGATGGGTGGGGCGCGACCGCCGATGGCATTCCCCTGGATGATGGCGATCGAGTGGATGTAGCGATGTTTACCGACTGGGGCTTTTATGGCGATCCGGCTGCCGGCTTCAACTTTTTCGCCGAGGGAAACACCGCGCCTGAGGACGGCGCGATCGTCAGCCGCTACGAAGCGGAAGCGGGCGTACCTCTTCCCGTGCAGGTCATTCGCGGAATGGGTAATGTAAGCATCGGGGAGGATACCGCATACCAGGCGGCCGGCGACCTGACGATCCACGTCAGTGAACCGGGCGGCGCGATCGATGCCGATCACGAGAGCGATCTTACCCTGGATCAGGGTCGGATCGATCTGACCTTTGATGAGCCGGGCGAATACTACATCTGGGTGGACGGCGGTGGAGGAGAAGATATCGACAATCCGGTCCAGAGCAGCGTGGCGGCAAAAGTCACGGTCAAGGCTGCAGCCCATGTCCATCAGATGACGCATCACGACAAAGCGGAGGCTACCTGTACGAACGAAGGGAATATCGAGTATTGGAGCTGCAGCGGCTGCAATAAGCTGTTTTCTGACGAGGATGGCGAGACAGAGATCGAGGCCGAGGATACGAAGATCCCCGTAGACGAGGACGCCCACAACTGGGATGACGGGAACGTAACCACGCCGGCCACCTGCACGGCGAAAGGGGTGAAGACCTTTACCTGTCAGAACGAGGCCAGTCATACGAAGACGGAAGACATCAAGATGATCGGCCACAAGTACGGCGCATGGAAGAAGCTGAACGCTGTCCAGCACCAGAAGATCTGCGCCCACGATCCGGCCCACGTGGTGAAAGAAAACCATAAGTGGGACAAAGGCAAGGTGACCAGAAAGGCTACGCCTAACCGGGCCGGAGTGAAGACGTTCACCTGCGGGACATGCAAGGCGACGAAGACAGCGTTCCTGCCCAGGACCGCCGACATCCTGGTGGCCAAAGGCATCACCAGCGGAGCGACGGCTGTGGATCTGTCCTGGAACGGGATCGCCGGAGCGGAAAAATATGTGATCTATTTTGCCAAATGCAGCGACAGGAAGGGATTCAGCAAGACGATGACGGTCAGCGGGAAGACCCGCGCATGGAAGAAGATCGGTCTGGCCAAAAATACCTGTTACAAGTTCAAGGTGGTCGCCCTGAAGAAGGGCAGGACCCTGCGGACCAGCCGGGAGATCCACCTGGTGACCGGAAACTCCAATAAGACGGTCACCAATCCCAAGACCCTGGTGGTAGACAGGGCGGTCTTCACCCTTGGCAAAGGCAGGTCCGCGACCATCATCCCCAAGGTGACGAAGGCAAAGGCGGGCAAACGGCTCATGACCGGTCACGCAGCCCTCTACCGCTACACGTCCAACGACACCAGCGTTGCCGCGGTCAGCGCCAGGGGGAAGATCACCGCGAAGAAAGCGGGAACGGCGAAGATCTACGTCCAGGCCATCAACGGCATGTGGAGGGTCGTCACTGTAACCGTGAAATAAGCGTCTGCAAAGGCACGCCGACTGGCAGACAGCCTAGAATATAATGATAAAAACCCGGAAGGACCGATTCATCGGATCCTCCGGGTTCTTCTTTTGACAGCGAGGACCGATGGTCGGCAATAGAGGCACGTTTGAATATATAGCGTCAAAGCGCTATAATGATGACAAAGAGAGACGAACATGAAAAAGAAAACGATCCAAAACAGGACGAAGGGGGGCACCGTTTACGACAGCGTTCTGAGCGAGGACTATCCCCTTGACCACGTGCAGCTGAAGCGGATGCGGAAGATGGAACGGGCCCTGACCTATATGCTGGAGAACCTCACCGCCGAGGACTGCAGCCTGGAGGCGGCAGCGGAAGCGGCAGGGTATGGAGCCGGATACTTCCGGAGAGCCTTTCCGGCCTATTTCGGGTGCCCCTTTGCCAAATACATGAACCGGCTGCGGCTGCGGGCGGCGGCCCGGGAAATCAGCGGCAGGCCCTATCCGAGAAACCTCTGGCAGACCTTTTGTTATGCCAATCCCCAGGCCTTTTCCCGGGCTTTCAAGCGGGAGATCGGGGTCTCTCCCCTGGAATTCAACGAGGGGAACTACGAAGTCCCCGACATGCCTTTGCGGGAAGAAGTGGAAGGGGTGAAGATCGACGTCGAGTACCGGAGCGTCCATGCCCTGCGGATCACCGGCAGGCCTCTCCTGCTGCCGGAGGGAAAGCGGTTCTCTCTGATGGAGACCGTTTCCTTTGCCTTTGGAAAAAAACCTCCGGAAGCCAGCGGAGACGACGTGGGTATCTGGTGGCACGATCCCCAGGAAAAGCTGCACTATGTCTATGGGCCGGTGACCGAGGAGACGGATCTGATCGTGATCCCCGGAACCGCCGGACGAACCCCGAAATCCACCCAGGTGGACCTGCAGATCCAGGGGGGAAACTATGTGGTGTTTTCCTACCCCCGGCCTGAGGACGAAAGTCGGATCCCGCTGATGTCCAGGATCATGGCCAGATTCGCTTTTCGGGAGTGGATCCCCGCGAACCGCAAAGCCACCGACGTCATGGGCTTTACCTATGAGCGGTTCACCGAAGACCGCGTCTGTCTCTATCTCCCCCTGCGGGCGGGAATGGAAAGCTCCGGCTCCCTGAAGAAAAAGGACTGGAGCGTGTCCTCCTGGGCCGGCTACATCGACAGCCACATCACCGAGCCCCTTTCCACCGAATCCCTGGCCCGGCTGGCGGGATACTACCCCTGGGATTACCGGGAGGTGTTCACCCTGTACTACGGGATCACCCCGGCGGAATACGTCCTGCGGCGGAAGCTGTATCTGGCGGTCAGAGAGCTGGGTGAGATACCGGGCGATGGGGCCGGCAGAGGGGAAGAGATCCTGGCACGGTACGGATTCACCTCCTGGGATCACTTCCGGGAGCAGTACGACACGGCCTTCCCCGATGAGCCTTTTCGTCTGGAACCCCGTGAGATCGAACTGCCCGATCTGATGGAGCTTTATGAGAGCAATCGGGATGAGGTGACCTATTCTGTCCGTAAGGTCCGTCCCTTTCAGGCGGTGATGGAGGAGATCCGGTCCCGGGCAGACGAGGGGGGGACATCGGATCCTTCGGCCCTGGCCTCCGGCTGGTTTCAGGAAGAGTCCGCAGCGCTGAAGCCCTTAAGACGGTTTCTTTCCGGGAGCAAAAGCAACCGGAAGAAGGTATTCCTCTGGGGGAATGAACCCATCATCGAGGGTGGAGAGGTCCACTATCCCTATTACCTTGGGGCTATGGTGAGGAATACGGCAGACCGGGAAGAGCTGCGGATGCAGATCAGGACCCACGGCCTCCATCTGGAGCGGATCGAAGGGGGCCGATACGCTGTGTTCATGACCCCCGCTCAGTCGGACCTGGACAGTCTGGAAGACGCCTTCCGCCTTCTTACCCGGTACGCCTTCGGTGGGTGGATCGCGGAGAACCGGTCCCGGGTGGACATGAACCGCAGGACTTTTGTCACCTGGCAGAGAGAAAAGCTTCTGTTTCACGTTCCCCTGATCGGATAAAGCCGACCTTGACGGATAAAAACATACAAAAAAAGATAACGAAATAGGAATGTACAAACGCTCCCCGGTCATGTATAATCGAGGTGTATTGGCGGACATCACCGATATGCATCGAGGTGGAGACATGAAGGGAACAAAGAATAAAACGCTGGCTGCAGTCATTCTGGTTTTGGCTGCTGCTTTTTTTGTTTGGGCCGGCGTTCAGTCCCCGGTATGGGCAGCAGATCGGGATATCGAATGGGGAAGGTACCAGAACAGCGAGGAAAACAACGGTGTGGTCGGGAACATCCCCGCACCGATGAACTACGATGAAACGGCATTGAAGTGGAGCCGTCAGATGGTGAGCGGATATACCACATCCTTTACACCGCCCCTGATCATTGACGGGTACCTGATCACAGCCTCCAATCAGCACGTGTACAAGATCAACAAGAATACCGGGGAGACTGTACAGCAGAGCGTCAAGCTGAAACTGAACGTCAGCTACGCCATGAACCCCATCACTTACGATCCGGAGAAGGATCAGATCTACGTCCCGGTGATGAACGGACGGGTCCAGTGTCTGGACGCGGACACCCTGGAGAGCAAGTGGATCTCCAAAGAATACAAATACAACCAGACCCTGTCCCCCATCGCCTGCAGAGGAGGACTGGTCTATACGGGGATCTGGGAGGGGGAAGCGGATGACGGCGCTTTCTTCTGCCTGGACGCGGACACCGGGGAGGAGAAGTGGTCCTTCCTGCCTTCGAAAAACGGAGAGCCGCCCCACGGGTTTTACTGGGCCGGCGCCTACGTGAACGACAACTACGTGGTGGTGGGTTCCGATGACGGAGCCAACAACACCTTTTCCGAGGCAGGTGATGGAAGCTTCCCGGAAACGGCCATCGCCTACTGCTTCGACCGCAGAACCGGCCAGGTGGTGGATCGGATCACCGGGGTCAAGGGAGACATCCGCAGCTCCGTGGTCTATCATCAGGGAAAGATCTATTTCGTCACCAAAGGCGGCCGGCTGTACAAGGCATCCTTTGGCGCTGACGGGAAGTTCAGCCAGGTCTCCTGGATCCAGCTGAAGGAACGGATCCGTGACGCCAACAACAACTTTGTCAACGGCGAAGGGGATTCCATGATGACTTCCTCGCCGGTGGTGCATAACGGCCGGATCTACGTGGGCGCCGCCGGTTCCGGCGGCCAGTTCAGCGCCGATGGAGGGCACATGTTCGCCGTGATCCGGGATGACGCGACCCTTTCCAGCCAGTCCCTGATCTATACGGTGCCCATTGCCGGATATCCCCAGGCGGCGCCGATCCTTTCCACTGTGACGGAACAGACCGACGGCAAGGTGCGGCTGTACTTTACGTACAACGCCTTCCCCGGAGGGATCTACTACTTTGAGGACTCGCCGGACGCTGCGGAAGATGATCACCAGAATGCCCGGATCCTTTTCCGCCCCGAAAAGGAGATGCAGCAGTACTGTATCAGTCCTCTGTGCTGTGACCGGGAGGGGACCATCTATTACAAGAATGACAGCGGCAATCTGATGGCCGTAGCCATAAACAAGGTTTATCTCGAAAACATCAGCGTGACCTGCGAAGAAAAAGAGATCCAGTGGAGCGCTCCCTTCGAGTCGGGAACGTTGAACTACTATCTGCAGGCCCCCAATGGCGCCACATCCGTAGGGGTGAAGCCCACCGCACCGGAGGGCATGACGGTGGAGATCAACGGCAGTACCTGGAACGGCGGCCGGATGCAGATCCCTCTCGGAGAGGACGTGACAGATATCCCCGTCAGGGTCAGCAGGACCATCGGAGACAGGGAGTGGAGCAGGAACTACACCCTGCATGTATCTTCCGCCTCCAACAACGCGAGTCTGGCGGACCTGACCATCAACAGCAACAACACCAAAGCGTCTGAGCAGATCGGGTTCGACCCGGCATTTGACGCCGATATCAGTGAGTACGTCAGCAAGACGTATTCCGGAACGAAAGGGTTTTTGAACATCTGGCCGGAGACGGCTGACCCGGAAGCCACCTGGAGGGTCCTGCCGGCCGCCAATGCGGCCCCAGGCAGCACGCTGAACACAGACGGATCCCTCCCGAAGGCCGGAAGCAACCGTCGTGTGCCGGTCTACTGGGTGAAAGGCGCCAATTCGGCGGAAGTGGATATCGAGGTCACTTCCCCTAGCGGGAAGGTGACCAGGGTCTATCACGTCACCTTGGTGAGGAGCAGCGACGAGGAAATTCTGGCCATCGGGAAAACGCCCCTGACGGTGACCCCTGCCAGCCTGAATCTGTATACAACGGGGGCGGAGCAGACTGCATCCCTTAAGGCAACCTATGAAGGTCAGGATGTGACGGGCCGGTGTACCTTTGAGACCACCGACCAGGATGTGGTGACGGTGGATGCTGCCGGCACAGCGTCTGCGGCAGGAGACCCGGGAGAAGCGATCATCTGGGTGACCTATGAGGAAGCAGACCGGAGAACTCCCGTCAAGGTCGTGGTGGACCGGGCGGAACTGAACAAGCCGGAGGCTTCTCTGCGTCCGGGAACCTACGATGAGCCCATTGCCGTCACCCTCCACGCCGGAGACGTGAATGCGGACATCCGGTACGTTGTCGGGGAGATCGGCGACGATCTGGATGCGCCGACCACGACCAGCGGAACGGTGTATTCCGATCCGATCCAGGTCGGAGAAGAAGGAAAGCTGACCACCCTGAAGATCCGGGCCATCGCCTGCGCCGAGGGAAGGAAGAAGAGCGCGCCCATGACATTTGAATACACGGTGGATATGCGGGAGCCTGCAGGACAGACGACAGGTGTTTCCCGGGCGCCGGGAAGCGTCAGTCTGACCGGAGCCGATACAGGTGCCTTTGGTGCTCTGCCCGGCGGAACGAACTCCGATACCCTGCTGGACATGCTTCAGCCGCTTCAGGCCAGGGTGGATATGACCGACGGAGAATCGATCAACACCCCGATCCGGTGGGATGACACGGAGGACCTTCCCTACGATCCCAGCGACCTCAGAGCTCAGCAGTTCCTTCTGCGGGGGACTGCCGTACTGCCGGAGGGCACCGATGACCGGGGGAACACCCTGCGGGTCTATCTGCCGGTGGGCATAGAAGCGACAGCGCTGGGCAAACCCCGGATCAGTCCCGGGGCGGGGACCTACAAAACAGATCAGACCGTAACCCTGACCTCTCCGGTGCCAGGGGCATCGATCTACTACACCATCACCGGCCAGGAAGGGACCCAGGAATACACCCGAGCCCTGTCTCTGACGGCGGCGAGCGGGGCAAAGAAGGTATACACCATCAAGGCCTACGCCCTGAAGAACGGAATAAAGGGGGAGACCGGCAGCTGGACGCTTACCATCGACAAGTCCCCCGTACCGACCCAGCCGACCACTAAGCCGACCACCAAGCCGACCACCAAGCCGACGACCAGGAAGGCGGTACCGGCGGCGCCGACGGGCCTGGCCACCACCGTCAACGCCTCAGGCAGGAAGATCACGGCCAAGTGGGCCGCGACCAAAACGGCGACGTCTTACCGGGTGTCCTGGAGAAGGGCCGGGGCGAAAACCTGGTCCTCCAAGGTGGTGAAGGCGAAGACCTATACCATTACAGGGCTGAAGGCTAACGCCATCTACGATGTGCGGGTGGCCGCCATCAACAGCGGGGGCCAGGGTAAGTACAGCACCCTGCGCTACTGTATGGTCTCCCGGAACACCCTGAAGCTGACGCCGGCGAAGAAATCCGTCAAGGTGACGGTAAACAAGGTCACCGGCGCCACCGGCTACCGGATCCAGTACGGAACGAAAAAGACCCTGGCCGGGTGCAAAACCATGAAGGTCAAGAAGACCAGGGTGACGGTAACGAAGCTGAAGGCCAGAACCCTGTATTACATTCAGGCTACGCCCTACAGGGTCTACGGGGGGAAGACCTACTACGGCCAGCCCTTGCTGAAGAGTGTGAAAACCAGGTGATGACCCTTCATGGAACAGAATCTGCGCAGTAGATCAAAACAGAAGAAAATCCGACGCAGAGTGATCGCTGCCTTTGGGGCGGCGATCATTCTGTGCGTTCTTTTTGGATGGCTGTCCGGCGGACCTGGAACGGGGGGCGGCACGGTAAACATCGAGATCACCTGCGGGGAACTGACCGCAGATCCGGATGCCCTGGAAAAGGAAGCCCTGAAGGGAAGCCTCCCTGAGGACGGGGAGATCCTCCCGCCCACCGATCACCATTTCCGGGAAGGGGAAACGGTGTACGACTGCCTCCAGTCCGTCTGCCGGGAGAATAAGATCCACCTGGAAAGCTCCGAATCCCCCGTCTACGGCAGCCGGTATGTTGAAGGCATCGCCCATCTCTACGAAAAAGACGCCGGCAGCCGAAGCGGCTGGACCTACGAGGTCAACGGGAAAATGCCGGAGTACGGATGCTCGGAGGTCAAACTGACGGGCGGCGACCGGATCCGGTGGGTATATGTTGTAGATTACACGAAAAAGGGAAAGGCTGTGGAAACCGGTTCTGGGGGAGAGGGGGAAGAGTGATGTCCGCTGAAGGGCTGAAAGGAAATTCCACTTTCTCGGAATTCCATCCCGTAGTGAATCTGACCTATTACGTTCTCGCTATCGGTTTGACCATGTTTTCCATGTCTCCCTGGTTTCTCGGGGTGACCTTTGCCCTGGCCTGGGTGTACTCGGTGCTGCTGAAGGGTACACCGGTGATCCGGACCAACCTGATCCTTCTGTTCTGGATCGTCCTGGTCATGGCCCTGATCAACGTAATATTCGTTCACGACGGGGAAACGGTGCTGTTTTATCTCCGGGGAAACGCCGTGACGGCGGAAGCTCTGATCTACGGCATCAGCGCGGCGGTCATGCTGGGATCCGTGGTCATCTGGTTCACCAGCTTCAACGTGATCATGACGGCGGAAAAACTGATCTATCTGTTCGGACGGGCGGCTCCGGTGATGGGACTGACCCTGTCCATGATCTTCCGCTACATTCCCCTGCTCCGGCAGCGGTACCGGGAGGTGGCCATGGGCCAGCAGTGCCTTTGGGCGCCGGAAGAGAACGGAAAAAAGCCGCCGTTGCTCCGGCGGCTGAGGAGGACGGGGAAAAACGTGTCCATTCTGATCTCCTGGTCTTTGGAGTCCTCCATCGAGAGCGCCGATTCCATGGAGGCCAGAGGCTACGGCCTGCGGGGAAGAACCAGCTTTCATCTTTACCGGTTTGACCGGAGAGATGTCATCGCCGAGGCCTGGCTGATCGCTCTGGGCACGATCTGCGCCGTCGGATGGGCCATGAAGAAAACGGAGGTGTGGTTTTATCCATCCTATCAGATGCATCCCTTTGACTGGCTCACTGCCGTGACGCTGGCGGCTTTCGCAGCCCTTCTGGCGACGCCGGTGGTGGTCGATATAGCAGGAGAACGAAAATGGAAGCGATCCGATGTGACCATCTGACCTTCACGTATCCGATGAAGGAAGGACCTGTCCTTTCCGACGTCTCTTTTTCCGTGGAAGAGGCGGAGTTTGTGCTGCTCTGCGGCAAGTCGGGCTGCGGCAAAACCACCCTTCTCCGCCAGCTGAAAAAGAACCTGATCCCCTACGGCCGTCTGGAGGGAAGCACCCTCTATTACGGAGAGCCGGTGGAGGAGCTGGACGACCGGGTGAATGCGGCGGAGATCGGATTCGTCCAGCAGAACCCGGACAACCAGATCGTCACAGACAAGGTGTGGCACGAGCTGGCCTTCGGGCTGGAGAGCCTGGGGCTGGCCGGCGGCGCCATTCGCCGGCGGGTGGCGGAGATGGCCAGCTATTTCGATATTCAGGAGTGGTTTCGCCGGGATGTGGATCAGCTCTCCGGCGGGCAAAAGCAACTGCTGAACCTGGCGTCCATCATGGTGATGCAGCCGAAGCTGCTGATCCTGGATGAGCCCACTTCCCAGCTGGATCCCATCGCTGCATCGGAGTTTCTCCGGACCGTACACAAGATCAACCGCGACCTGGGGGTGACGGTCATCATGTCGGAACACCGGCTGGAGGAGGCCTTCACCATGGCCGACCGGGTGATGGTGATGGACGAGGGGAAAATCCTGGCCCTGGATACTCCCAGAGAGATCGGGGGCCGGCTGAAGTCGCTGGATCATCCCATGTTTACCGGGCTTCCGACCGTCACCAGGATCTACTATTCGGCTGAGTCGGGCGAAGGGAAAGGCGGGAAAAGCCCCCTGACCGTTCGGGAAGGCCGGCTATGGCTCAGGGATAAGATGAAGGGCCGGGATCCGGCGGGAGTGACCATGCCCTGGGAGGATACCGGGAGCAGGGAGGCGGCCCGGGAAACGGCCGGAGCCGGAGCCAGAGCTCCCGGAGGCGAAACGCCGGTCGTCGTTTCGGCGAAGGGCCTTTGGTTTCGCTATGATAAGACCGGACCGGATATCGTCCGGGACCTGAACCTGCAGATCCGCCGAGGCGGGATCTACTGCCTCCTCGGGGGAAACGGCGTAGGCAAGAGCACCCTGATGAAACTCCTCCAGGGGATCCTGAAGCCGGTGCGG
>CADBQT010000158.1 GCA_902796875.1 uncultured Eubacteriales bacterium | reverse complement strand
TAGGTTTGCTCCTTTAATGTCGGTAGTATATCGCAGATCGCCGCTTACTCCGAAGAGATCACGACGAGAAGAGTTCCTTCCCGGAGGGTGAGCTTCGCGGAGCTCTCCCCATCGGCTGGGCCGCCTTCCTCCCGGGGCAGAAATTCGTTGCTGACCCCAAGGGAAACGCCGCGGGATAAGGTGGCATCCTCCAGAGGATATTTCACCCCGGTAATGGTCAGTCCCCGGCATTCCTCCGTCAGAGAAAACAGGGAAAGATAGCACCCTTCCTGACTGGGGATGGTCCGGGGAACAGGGTCTTCACCGCTGCCTTTGATCACAAAGCACCGGTTCCGTCCGTCCATGATCTCGATCCGGCGAAAACCGCTCCCGCCGGTGTAGCGGGACAGCAGCTGAACGTTGCAGATGGTGTGATCCAGCCGCCCCCCTATGCCGCCGATGACCACCAGGTCCGGATACTCGATGGGATCGAGCTGGCGGAAGGCCAGCTCCAGATCGGAATAGTCCTTTTCCGGGGGGAACCGGCGGACTTCGAAGGCGGGATCTTCTGGCAGTTCCCCCTTCAGGGAGTCCAGATCTCCCAGGAGCATAGCCGGCCGGATCCCCTGGGCCAGAGCAAGATCCAGCCCGCCGTCCAGGCAGACGATGTGATCCCCCGACCGGCACAGGGCCGACAGGTCCACGGGATAATCCACGTAGGAAGTGATGATGATGGCTCGTGACATGGCTTCAGGCCTTTCCGTTAAACACTTACTTCTCGGGTCCTTCCGATCCTGCGGCCCCTTCGGGCCCCGGCTTAACCTCGTCCAGAAGTTCCAGGGTGTGTCGGTCGTCCCGGAGCAGGGTGGAAACCTTCTCGTAGGGGTTGTTCTTGCGGGCCGCCGTGTATTCGTCATAGTAGCGGTATACTCTATCGATGTAGCCGGCGCTGGTCTCCCAGCCCTCCCGGTCTTTGCCGGAAATGGCAGTGGGCTCAAGGTCATATTTCTCCTGCAGATATTTCCCCAGATACTGAGAGACTTTCCTCTGGCCGGTGGCGCTCACGTGATCCGTGTCGAAGAAATCCAGTTCCGGATCCAGGTCCACCTGACTCAGAAGATCCAGGTAGTCGAACCCGGCTTCCCGGATGATCCCGGCGGCGGTGTTGCACCGCTTCTGCCGCTCGTACCCGTCGTCCCCGGCCAGGACATGGGGATAGTTGATGAAGAGAATGTTTTCGATATCCGATTTGCGGCATTCCTCCAGGAACTCCCGGAGGGCCTTTTCTCCGTCGGGATGGAGCGCTGCGGTCTTGCTGTCCGCCTCATGGATCCCTCCATCGGGCAGTTTCTTTCGATAGAGTCTGGCCCGGGTCCCCCGGATCGGGGCATAGCCTTCCTCCTTGATCATCCGCCAGTCCTTGGCGTCATCCATGGAGAAGCGGGTCCAGTTCCCGTGGTACTTGATGATGGGGAAGACGCATTCCAGAGGATGGTCCTTCTCCATATCCCGGATCAGACGAAGCTTGTTTATGGACAGGGGGATCCCCTCCAGGAGCCGGTAGAGAGCGGCCTTGGAGTGGATGTTCTCGTCATCCTTGTAGATGCAGCCGTTGATGTCCACCATCAGGACTTTGGGGCTTTGGGTCCGTTGGATCTCCGCCAGCTCGTATTTCCACAGGGGAGCCGGGTTGACGGAAAAGGCGAAGGGATAGCTTACGATCCCGGTGGTCCGGTAAACTTCCGGCGCGGCGTACCCGAACTGGATCTCACTGGACCCCATGGCCACCACGTCCAGAGAATTGCGGGGCTCCAGGTAGAAGGCCCGCAGACGAAGAGGCTCGTTGCCCTCCCGTTTGGTCACGTATTCCTCCATGACGAAGACGAAGGCAAAGAGCACGACCAGGAGAAGGACGATGCCGATGATGCGTTTGAATACGGTTTTCTTTTTCACGTTCCTCCTCCTTCCCTAGAATCCCATGTAAACGAAGTCCGCCGGATCGTAGCCCGAGCCGTATTGGCCGAACAAGATCACAGAGATGATGAGCAGCAGGATGGCCAGCCACTGGATCACGGGAGATCGGCGGCTCAGAAGATCGCCCGGCGTGGCAAGCCCCGTTTTTTCCAGCCGCACGCTGAAGTAGAAGATGATCACCAGACCGTAGACCAGGATCATGCAGTCGGAAGCGTGGAGGCCGATCTCCCTGAGGATGGTCATCCCGGAACGGAGATGAAAGTCTGCCACGGAACGCCACATCATGTCCAGGGCTCCGGCGAAGTTGGGCGCGATATCGAAGTAATAGCCGATGAGGATCACCACGAAGGTCCGGACCATCTGGAACAGCTGCCAGAGCCTGGCCTTGGCGTTGATGTGAAGCAGCCTGAGCCCTGCGGCATAGGCCGGCATCATCAGCACGGAAAACATGATGACGCCGCCGTTCCAAAGGCCGAAGCCGATGTACCGACTGTTGGCGCCGTGCCAGATGCCGATGAGGAGGAAGACCACAAAGGACGCCAGTGCCGTAGGCAGGGTCCGGGAAATGTGTCTTCCCGCGGAGGTCTGACCGAATCCGCTTTTACCCATGCGGCGGCTCATGTTCATGAACAGTTCCGAGACCGCCAGGGAATAGAAGACGTAGTTCTTCATCCAGGCGCCCAGGGTGATGTGCCACCGGGTCCAGTATTCGTTGATGGATTTAGAGAAATAAGGCTGGCGGAAGTTCTGTTCCAGGTCGATGCCCAGGATCTGCGCGACGCCCCGGGCGATGTCGATCCCGCCGGAGAAGTCCGCGTAGAGCTGGAGGGCATAGAGCAGGGCGACGAAGAGGATCGTCTCTCCCGGCCAGGCCGTGTAGTCGTCGGTAACGGTGTTGATGGCCGCCAGGGCCCGGTCGGCGATCACCAGCTTCTTGAACATTCCCCACAGGATGAGCTGCCCGCCCAGTTTGAACCGCCGCCACTCCGGACGGTGGGTGGCAAAGAGCTGCCCGCCCAGCTGATCGAAGGTGCTGATGGGGCCCTGCACGATCTGGGGGAAGAAGGAAACGAAGAGGGCAAAGCGCAGGGGATTCTTTTCCGCCTGCACCGTTTCCCGGTAAACGTCGATGAGATAGCCGGTGGCCTGGAAGGTATAGAAGGAAATACCCAGGGGCAGGAGCAGACTGATGAACTTTCCGTCCGCCGGCGCCTGACCGATGAGATGGAGCAGGCCTCCCGCCATGAAGTTAAAGTATTTCAGCAGGAACAGGATCCCGAAGTTGGCCACCAAAGTGAGGACCAGGACCGCCTGCTGCTTTTTCTTTGCTTTCTGTTTGAACGCCTTGCGGGCTTTTCGGTCCCAGTCGTCCCGGTGGGCCTTTACCGTCGCCGACGTTGCCTTTGCCATGGACTCCATCCCGCGGGCCGCCACGAAGATGGTGGCGGTGGTGAACAGGATAAAGATGGTGTACTGAAAACTGTTGTACACGTAGAATACGTAACTCGCCGCCAGAAGAACGATCCACTGATACCGCCTCAGAGGGAGGAGAAAGTAGACCAGGATCGTGACGACGACAAATAATGCAAAGGCCAGTGAAGTAAAAGTCATAGGGTTCAGGTTCCGGGTTAAGGGTCAGCAGGTAACGGCAAATGTATTCAGGGGGTTGGTCTCGATCCGGTCCCGCAGCATGGTGAGGGTCCCGTCGACCTCCTCCAGATAGATCCTGGGAAGATCCCGGCTCAGGAAGTGGGACATCCCCTCGTAGACGGCATAGGCGCCGGCCTGATGGAAGACCAGGACGTCTCCCGCACAAAGGCCGGGAAGATGGGCATTCCTCGCCAGAACGTCCGCCGTCGTGCAAAGGCTGCCGCAGATGGTCCAGGCCGCCGGATCCACTTCGCCGGCCGCCGGATCCACAGCGTCTTCAGCGGCGGGTTCAGCATCCTCTCCGATCCGGTCCATGAAGGGGATCTGCATCCCCTGCATCTGACCGAAGTAACGGATCTGATGGGAACCTCCGTCGATGACGGCGTAGTTCACCCCGTCGTTGGTCTTGGTGTCCACCACGCCGGAGAGGTAATGGCCGCAGGATGCGGCGAAGAACCGGCCCATCTCGATGGTCACCTCCGCCCGGTCGGAAAGCTCCGCCAGGGGTCCGGCGATCTCTTTGAGGAGGGTCAGTTCCCCGTCGTGGGCCTGATCCAGGGTGGTGATGTCTTTTTCCATAAACAGATGAGCGGGAAGTCCGGTGCCGTATTCGATCCGCTCGGGAACGAAGCCGCTGTCCGCCTCCAGTTCATCCATGTATCTGTTCAGGAAGTCCAGCTCCCGAAGGATCTCTTTGCTTTTGCGCTTCTGAGTCCCGGTGAAGTAGTGGAGCCCGGCGAAGCGAAGACCGGAGAATTCGTCCCGGCCTGCGATGATCGTAGCCGCCTCCCGGCGGTCGATGCCGAACTGGCTCCTGGCCGAGATCCGGATGAGCACGTCCACGGAACCTTCCCGGTCCGCCATGATCCCTGCCAGGGTGTCCAGGTGGAGCCGGCTTTCCGCAGTGATGCAGGTGACGCCGTAGTCCAGGGCCCGGGCGATGTCCTCCGCGCCCTTGTTCAGACCGGAGTAGATGATCATCTCCGGGGGGACGTTGCGGGCGATGCAGATCTCCAGTTCCCCGGGGCTGCACACCTCCACCCGATCGAAAGTATCGGGAAGATGGCCCACCAGGAAGGGGTTGGCCTTGATGGAATAACACAGGCCGATCCGGTCGTCCAGGATGTCCCGGGTCAGGGCGGCCCGCCGGTCGAACTCTTCCCTGCGGAAGACGAAGGCCGGCGTTTCGACCTTGGATGCGAGATTGTTCAGGGCTGCTGCGTCCATAGAGGGAGCCTCCTTGTGTTCCTTAGTATTCTTCGTCCTGAAGCCGCTGGATCAGAGCCCACATGGCTTCCACGGAATCGAAGTTTTCCGGAAGCAGGTCCGCCGGCTTCACTTTCACGTCGAAGGCGTCGTCGATCTCGGCCACGAGGGCGACTACGTCAAAGGACTGAATGACCCGGTCGGTCACCAGGCGTTCCGTGTTCTCAAAGTCTACGTCCGGTCTCAGTTCCTGCAGGATTTCCAGTAATTCTTCCATTGGGTGTCTCCTTTCGGGGGTGTCATAGGGTAATGTCCCGGTTTGGGACTTACATTCTCTTCTTTCGGGCGGCCCGGCTCACCATCTGTTCTTTCAGGGCGTTCCGGTCCATCTTGCCGTTGGGCAGCCGGGGGAAGTCCTCCAGCTGGACGGTCTTACGGGGAACCATGAAGGGGGGCAGATCCTTTCGGAACGCCAGGGTCAGTTCCTTGGGCTCCGGGGTCCCGGTATAGAAGAACCAGATGATCTTCTTTTCCTGCTGATACAGGCAGGCGCACTCCCGCATGCCGGGAAGGGTCATGGCCTTCTGCTCGATCTCCTCCGGTTCGATCCGGTGGCCCAGATGTTTGAACTGGCGATCCTTGCGACCGGCGAAGTAGAGAAGGCCGGTCTCGTCCCACCGTCCCAGATCGCCGGTGCGGTAGATGGTCTCCGGCCAGCGGTCTTCCGCCGGGTTGGTCACGAAACAGGCTGCTGTCTGCTCCGGGGCGCCGTAGTAGCCCAGAGCCAGAGCCGGTCCCTTAACGCAGATCTCGCCAATCTCTCCGGGGGCTGCCGCCTGGTCTTTATCGTTCAGGACCAGGATCCCGTAGTGGGGATAGGCCCTGCCGATGGGAAGGACATCCGCCGGCTCTGCCGGAGAGGGGACCTCATACCAGGTGCAGGAACCGGTGGCCTCCGTGGGCCCGTACTGATTGATGAATCTGGTTTCCGGGAAGGCATCCTGCCATTTGCGCAGAGCGATGTTGGAGATGACCGAGCCGGAGAAGACGACTCTCCGCAGAGGCGGCAGAGGAACGCCGGTCCCCTCATCGCCGTCAAAGGCGCCCAGATCCGCCGGGATCTCGAGTCCCGTGGCGCTCCAGCACAGGGTGGTCGCCCCACGTTCGCAGAGAGCCTCGAACAGCTGCTGTGGCATGGCGGAAAGGGCCGGCGGCAGAAATACCGTGGACCCTCCGGTCATCAAAGGCAGGTACATATCCCGTATGGCCGCGATGTAATCCAGAGGCGCCTGGCCTCCGATCACATCGGTATCATCCAGGCCGATGACGGACTGAAGTCCGTCCAGGTAACTCAGGAGGGCCAGATGGGAAGTGAGGACTCCCTTGGGCTTTCCCGTAGATCCTGAGGTAAACAGGAGATAGAGGGGAGAGACTTCCGTGATCTTCTCTGCAGCAGAAGCGAGGATTTCCGGATCCTCCCGCGTCTGAAGCAGATCGTCCAGGATCAGAAGATCTCCGTTGAAACCGGCTTCCCGGGCCGCGGCTTCCGTGTCCCGGTCGGCGATCAGCACCTCCGCTCCGGCCACATCCAGGATCTGCCGGAGTCTGGCCTGAGGCATGGTGGGATCCATGGGCGCATAGAAGCATCCGGCCAGGGCGATGCCCAGATAGCAGGCCGGCGTGTGGACGTGGCGCCCGGTAAAAACGGCCACCGGAGTCTCCGGCTGCCGGATCTTCCCGATGGCGGTGCCCACCGCCCGGGCTTCCCGGTAGAGCTCTTCAAAAGTCAGGCTCTCCTCCGGGTCCCAATAGACGGTCTTTTTTGGCCAGGTTTCTGCGGATTTTTCCAGATGGCGCAGGATGGAATGCATATTCAGCCCCTTCAAAAACGTTTCCTGTAATAAATCTCTAAACTACATTATATAGGTCGGGTATAAACTCCGCAAGACCGAATCCCACCCGGGAGCCGGGTGTTGTCCCGGCAGCCCGGGCCGTGGTACAATGACTTTGCCGCCGGGCCGAAGATACCGGCAGCGCTTCAAAGGAGAAACGAGGACGTCTATGCTGAGCATAAGTGAAGTTGGAGATATTCTGGATCGTCTGGCGGAAGAGCTTCCGCCGGAGTTTTACCGGGATCTGAGCGGAGGGATCCTCCTGGTCCCGGAGGCGAAACACAGCCAGTACAGCGATGAACTGGTCACTTTGGGAGAATACAGCGTCTCTCAGAGCGGCCGGATGATCAAGATCTACTACGGCTCTTTCGAGAAACTCTACGGCTGGATGAACGAAGAGCAGCTGACGGAGGAACTGCGGGAGGTGCTCCGCCACGAATTCACCCATCACATCGAATCCCTGGCTGGGGAGCGGGGCCTGGAGATCAAGGACGAGGAGCAGCTGAGAAGATTTTTCGAAAAAAAGACCCGGACCTGATGGTCGGGGTCTTCTCATTT
>CADBQT010000157.1 GCA_902796875.1 uncultured Eubacteriales bacterium | reverse complement strand
CGGATGCCATAATGAACCCATGAGAAATCTGATCAAAACCACAACGGACTTCGCCATGTACATCATCGCCGACTACGTTCAGACGGGGGACGTCACCATCGATGCCACCTGCGGGAACGGGCAGGACACGGTGCGGCTGGCGGAGCTTGATCCGACCCGCCTGTTCGCTTTTGACATTCAGGAGGAGGCGGTCCGGGCCACGAGGGAGCGGCTGGAAGAGAGCGGCTACGGGGAGGCTCTGGCCGAAGGCCGGATCCATGTCATGAGACTTGGTCATGAGCATATGGCGGAGTATTTCCGGACCCTCGCAGATGATCCGGGCACCCTGCCCCGCGCAAAGGCATTTGCCGGCGTGATCGTCTTTAACCTGGGCTTTCTCCCCGGCGGAGACAAGGCCATCACCACCAAGGCGGAGACGACCTTGGAGGCCGTCCGCCAGTCCATGGACCTTCTGGCCCAGGACGGCCTGATCTGCATCACCATGTACAGCGGCCACGAGGAGGGCAAGCGGGAAAAGGCGGAACTTTTGAAGTTCGCCGAGGCCCTGGACTCCCACGTCTGGCACGTCAGCTACATTCAGATGCTCAATCAAAAAAAGAATCCGCCAGAGATCCTTCTTATCACCAGAAAATCCGAGACCCGGTCGGATCACAAACCCGACAGCAAGTCGGAACCCGACGCCCAGTCGGAGGCCGACCCCAGGTCTTAGCCCCGTCACCCCATCTCGATGATCCGGCTGCTTACATGTTCCACCATGGGCCGATCGTGGGCGATGAGAAGCAGGGAAAGCCCCCGGGTTGTCACCAGTTCCCGGAGCAGGTGGACGATCTTTGCCTGAGCGGTCACGTCCAGACCGGTCAGGGGCTCATCGGCGATGATCAGGGCCGGGTCGGTGATGATGGCCCGGGCGATCGCCGCACGCTGACGCTGGCCACCGGAAAGCTGGCCGGGTCTGCGGTCCGCCAGATGGTCATCCAGCCCCACTTCTTCCATGACGGAAAACACCTTTTCTTCAATCTTGTCACGGCTTTCTTTGCGGCGGATCCGCAGAGGTTCTGCGATGATCTCCCGCACGGTCATCATCGAATTGAACGCATCCTGAGAATCCTGGAAGATCATCTGGACCCGGTCCCTGCCGCAGGGCACGGAAATCGTGCCTCCGTCCACCGGTTCGATGTCCATGATGCACCGGGTCAGGGTGGATTTGCCGCAGCCCGAAGGGCCGATGATACCGACGATCTCCCCTGCCTTTGCATCCAGGGAAAAATCCCGGAGGACCCGGTGGTCTCCGAACCTTTTCTCCAGATGCTCCACCGAAAGCACCACCTCATCCGAGGCGGCCGGCGCACGATGGTCGTGGCCCCGATGGCGGTGATAGTCCAGGTATCCCAGAAGCTGCTCCGTGTAGGGGTTCTGGGGATATGCAAAGACCTGCTTCACCGGGCCTTCCTCCACCAGTTTGCCGCTTCTCATGATGGCCACCCGCTGAGCCATGTCCTCCACCAGGTGGAGGTCGTGGGTGATGAAGAGCATGCCTGCACCGGTAGACTTTTGGACGTCACGGATCAGCTGGAGGATCTCGCCCTGGGTCTGCTCATCCAGGGCCGTGGTCGGCTCGTCGGCCAGAAGCAGCCGAGGCTTTGTCGCCAGGGCGATGGCGATGACCACCCGCTGGCGCATCCCGCCGGAGAACTGGTAGGGGCGCTGGTTGTAGCGGGTCTTGCCGCCGTCGATGCCCACCTGCTCCATCAGCCGGGCCGCTTCCTCCTCCGCCGAGAGCGCGGGAGCCGCTGAAAGTTTCGCGCCCTCTGAAGGGGCCTCTGAAAGGGCCGTGTTCGTGGCGTCCGCCGATGCGCCCCGTCTTGCCCGGGCGATGCGCACCGCTTCAGCGATCTGCTCGCCTACGGGAACCACCGGGTCCAGGCTCATCATGGGATCCTGAGGGATCATGGCGATCCCCGTCCCCCGATAGGCCGCACGCTGGCGCTCCGACAGGTTCCGAAGATCCTGCCCCAGGAATTCCATCCGGTTGGCTTTGGCCTCGCCCCGGGCGCAGAGAAACCCCATGAGGGATTTGCAGAGCACGGTTTTACCGCAGCCTGATTCCCCCACCAGAGCCAGTGTCTCCCCTGGCTCGATGGTGAGGTCCACGCCTTTGACGGCGGTCATACTCCCATTTGGATCATGGAAAGATATGACCAGATCGTCAAGCGTAAGAAGGGCTTGCCCGCTATTCAGTTTTGCGCGCAGGTTTTCGCTCATCGTTTCGTTCGTGAAGGGTCGCCCCTTTTGCTCGTAGTTCGTTAACTCGCTCGTTTACTCGTCGATCGTCCACTCGTGAATATTCCAGAAGATGCCCACGCCGTGGTGGCCCAGGACGGTGTCCTCGGTGACGCCGTGGACCTTATCGGATCCGGCATAGATGGCATCCACATAAGCGATGAAAGTGTAGGCCGGATCCTTGGCCAGGGCCTGCTGGAACTGGGAGTACAGTTCTTTGCGCTTTTCCTTGTCCGCAGTCTCTCTGGCCGGCTTTAAGGCAGCGTCCACTTCCTCGTTGGAGTAGTAGCTGTAGTTGGCCGCCTGATCCGTTCCGAAGATCTTGTAGGTGTGGTCGTCCGCATCGAAGGGGCTGCCCCATCCGATGAGGAAGGCCGCCTGGTTCTCCCAGTCGATCTCCGCCGGGGTCTCCACCGTGACCTTGGCGCCTACGTCACTCAGATACTGGGCGCACAGGTTGGCCATGTCGATCCGGACCTGATCTCCCTGCATGCAGTTGATGACGAACTCCAGCTTCTGGCCGTCCTTCTCGTAGACGCCGTCGCTGCCTTTGGTCCAGCCAGCAGCCTCCAGAGCTTCCGTGGCCTTCTCCGGCGCAAAGTCATACTTTTCTACGTTCTCATCGTTGTATTCGTTCTTCTGGAGCGGCGAATAGGCTACCTGGCCATGACCCAGCAGGACGCTGTCGATGATGGCCTGACGGTCGATGGCATAGCTTAAGACCGCCGGCAGCTCACGATGCTCTTTGAACAGTGGGTTGTTGAAGTTGTACATGATGCCCCGGTAGTCCGCCGTGGTCATCTCATACACTTTGAACCCTTCCTTGTCCTTGAATCTGTCCTCCGCCTTCGGGGTGATCTGGGCGAAGTTCAGTTCGCCCGATTCCAGCTGGAGAGCCCGTGCGTCGTAGTCTTCCACGATCTT
>CADBQT010000156.1 GCA_902796875.1 uncultured Eubacteriales bacterium | reverse complement strand
AGGCTTTCCGGCGGGATCCGGTCGGCCAGAGCCTGGGTGACGATCCCAAAGGAGCTTTTTCGTCCGGCCACTTCCTCCGGATCGAGATCTGCGGCCAGATCCAGACTCAGGGTAAAGCGCGTCAGAGCTTCCCGGAAGTCCTCTCCCTCCTCCGCCTGGATGAGGGGCGTCAGGTTGAACACGCAGATCCCGGAGATCCCGTCGCTTGTAAACTGGATCTCTCCCTTTTCCCGGGCCAACTCCCGTCCATCCTTGAGGAGAGTGACCTGGCCCATGGCCCGGATCCCCTTAAGATCCTGGAAATCTCCGCACCGGATCCCGGTGAGGATGGGATAGGTCCGGGTGACGGTGTGGCCCAGAGATCGGGCCAGGCCGTATCCGTCCCCTGTGGTGCCGAACTGGGGCGCCGCCTTGCCTCCGCAGGCCAGAAGCACCGCCCGGCAGGAGACTTCCTCACAGGGGGAGTCCTCCCCGCCATGGTTAAAAGCGACGATAAATCCGTCCTGAGTCTTCCTGATCTGCCGGACCGTAGTCCCCAGAAGCATCTCGACTTTGTCCTTTAAGGGGTCCGTCAGGACCTTCACCACATCGGATGCGCATCCCGAGTAGGGATAATAGAGTCCTTCGTTGGTTTTGCGGGTCTCAAGGCCGAGAGAATGAAAAAAATCCAGAGTCGCCGATCTGCCTGCGCAGGCTTCATTGGTCAGATTGCACCGACCGCCGCCTGTAGCCAGAATCTTACGACCCGGGATTTCGTTTTTATCCATCAGGCAGATGTCGAGACCTGCCTCCATGCTCACCGCCGCGGCAAGACCCGCCGCGCCGGCGCCGATGATCACACCGTCAAACCTTCGGTTCATCGATGACCGCTCCTATGGTCTCCAGACGCTCCGCTTCCGCCTCTGCCTGGGCCTGCTCATCCTCTCTGGCCTCAAGGCGCTCGGCTACCGCCTCGGGCGTCTCGTCCTCACGGGTGATCTTCACCGGGTCACGCCGCCGGCGATAGATCTTGACATAATCCCGTTTTTCGTGAGGCATGTTCACGCCCAGTTCGATGACGTTGATCCCCTGCATGCAGAGGAACATCCCCAGTAAAAACACGGTTGAGACCCATGCTACCAGGGGGTTGATGAAGCCAAACAGCCCGACGATGATGGTCAGGATGCCGGTGGCCATTGTGGACTTGAAGTTGGCCATCTTCTTTTCTTTATTGATCCGGGAGGCGGCCTCTACCCGCAGGATCCCGGAGACCAGCACCCACATGCCGAAGACCATGGGAATGGCCACATCCACCACCAGCTGGTTGCAGAGGACCAGGATCCCCAGAACCAGTGTGATCAGGGCGTCCACCAGGATCCAACCGTTGTTGTCCCCCCGGTTGTTCAGGCCTCTGCCCACCAGAAAGGCCAGTGTATGGATGATCCCGTTGATCACCATCACCAGCCCGACGATAAACGCCAGGGTCAGGAAGGTCTGTCCCGTATTGATGAAACAGAACGCTCCCGTCGCCAGCATCAGTATTCCGCTGAATATCGTTAACGATCGCATATATACAGGTCCTTCCTACCAGATATCATCGAATTCCTTGGTCTGGAATCCGTCGTCATTGTCCTCTTCTTCTCCCATTCTGGCCACCAGGCTCATCAGGAGAAACACCGCCCCGGCGGCGGCGATCATCTTTCTCAGTTTGCGGTTCAGTTTGCAAAACATTTCAGCTTTCCTTCCAATATCGTAGTCTTGATCTCTTCTTCCCGGTCCCGGTCCATTCTAACACAGAATCAGGACAATGTCACGGCCAGGTCGTAGAGCCTTCTGTCGAAATCTCTGGTCATTTCCAGGGCTTCTTTCAGGTCGTAGGCCACCAGTTCTCCTCCGCTGACGCCTACCGCCTTGCTGGAGTTGTCGTTGTAGAGAAGCTGTACCGCCTTGGCCGCCGTGATGGATGCCAGCATCCGGTCTCTCTGACTGGGGCTTCCTCCCCTCTGGATGTGGCCCAGGATCACCGCTCTGGTTTCCCGTCCCGTGACGTCTTCCAGGGTCTTCACCAGTTCGTCGGTGGTGATGTCCACCCCCTCCGCCTTGATGATCAGGCTGTGGCCCTTGCCTGCATTCTGGCCTTTCAGCACGTCCATACACAGTTGCTTCACGTCCAGCTCGATCTCCGGGATCAGGATCCCGTCGGCCCCGCCGCCGAGACCGGCGTGAAGGGCGATATCGCCGCAGTGACGGCCCATGACCTCGATCACCGTGGCCCGCTCATGAGAGGTGGAAGTGTCCCGGATCTTGGAGATGATGTCCAGCACCGTGTTCACCGCCGTATCGAAACCGATGGTGTAGTCCGTATATCCCAGGTCGTTATCGATGGTCCCGGGAACGCCCATGACGGAGATCCCCCTCTCCGCAAGGGCCAGACCGCCCTGAAATGAACCGTTTCCGCCGATGACCACCAGGCCCTCGATCCCGAAGGTCTCCAGGATCTTCACCGCCTTGTCCTGCCATTCCGGCTCCATGAACCGCTTGCTCCTGGCCGTCCGGAGGATGGTCCCTCCCCGGTGGAGGATCTCACCCACGGAGCTCCAGTTCATCCGGTCGATCTCTCCGTCCAGAAGTCCTTCGTATCCGTGCCGGATCCCGTAGACCTCCATATCGTGGGAAAGTCCCGTTCTCACCGCAGCTCTTAAGGCCGCATTCATTCCCGGGGCATCTCCCCCGCTGGTCAGTACTCCAATTCTTTTCATGTTCTTTTTATCCTTCCGATTTATAGTTTTCTTCTCCTGTCAGGGCGACGATCTCCCGGCGGAAATCCTCCCCCGGATCCACCCAAAGCTCCGGTCCCGTCCGAAGAGAGGACCCCTTGGGGTGGTCCGTCGACGGCGGCAGGTAGATGATGGCCTGATGTCCTCCCGGATATCTGCCCATGATCTCCTTGATCTTCCCCAGGATCTCTCCCAGACCCCCCGCAAGCTCTCCCGGCACCCGGATCTTCACCAGACCCTGAGGCTTCGCCGGGGATTCTTCCTTTTGTATCTGCCGCAGGTCCACCAGACGGTCCGCCAGCAGTTTGGGCACCTCCCCTTCCTTGAAGTTGATTCGGCCGGTGACGGCCACGATCCGGTCCTCCTCGATCAGGGAAATGTTCTCCTCGTAGATGTTGGGGAATACCACCACTTCCACCGTGCCCCGCAGATCTTCCATATCCACAAAGGCCATCATTTTGTTGTTCTTCGTCACCAGAGTCTTCACACCGGTGATGATGCCGGCCATGGTGGCGGTCATCCCGTCGGTCACCTCCGGCGCTCCGGCAGGCCCGCCGAGAGGATCGAGCCCCTCCTCTTCACTGTCCAGCACCGCCGCAAGCTGGGCGGCATCCACCGTGGCCATCCGGCCGATGAGATCGGCGTACTTCTCCAGAGGATGAGCGGTGATGTAGATCCCCAGCATTTCCTTTTCCATGGCGATGAGCATATCGCTGTCGAAGTTCTTCACATCGGGGAGCCGCTGGTTTCTGTCCGGCGACCCCAACGCCTCCGCATTGGTCTGGAACAGGGAAAGCTGCCCCTCCAGGTTGTTTCTGGCGCTGTTTTGGGCGGAGTCCAGCAAAGACTCGTATACCGCCAGATGGGCGGCCCGGTTGGGATTCATCTGATCCAGAGCACCTGCCCGGATCAGGCTCTCCAGGCCTTTGCGGTTGACTCTGCGCACGTCCAGCTGCTCGATGAACTGGAAGATGTCCCGGGGCTCTCCCTTTTCCTCCCGGGCTTCGATGATAGCCTCGATGGCCCCATGGCCCAGGTTCTTGACCCCCAGAAGACCGAACCGGATCTTCCCGTTCTTGCGGTCCACATCCTCCTCGTCGTAGACCACGGTAAATTTCTCGCTGCTCTCGTTCACGTCCGGCGGGAGCACGGGGATCCCCATCTCCCGGCAGTTGTGGATGTAGTTGCTCATATGAGAGGCTTCCCCCATGACGCTGGTCATCAGCGCCGCCATGAACTCCACGGGATAGTGGGTCTTCAGGTAAGCCGTCTCGTAGGCCAGCACGGCGTAGGCCGCCGCGTGGGACTTGTTGAAGGCGTACTCGGCAAAGCTGATCATCTGATTATAGATCTCCTCCGCCGCTCCTTCCGGAACACCATTTCGGATGCATCCGGGGATGAGCACCTCTCCGTCTTCGGTCTTGCCGTGGATGAAGTACTCCTTCTCCTCCAGCATCTTGGCCATTTTCTTTTTGCTCATGTACCGGCGCACCTCGTCGGACCGGCCGTAGGTGTATCCGGCCAGATCCCGGACGATCTGCATGACCTGCTCCTGATAGACCATGCATCCATAGGTCACGTCCAGGATGGGGCGCAGGGCCTCGTGGATGTAGGAAACATGAGCGGGATTCTTCTTGTTCTCGATGTAGGTGGGGATGGACGCCATGGGTCCCGGCCGGTAAAGGGCGATCCCCGCGATGATGTCCTCGAAGCAGTCCGGCTTCAGGTTTTTCATGAAGGCGGTCATCCCTCCGCTTTCCAGCTGGAAGATCCCCATGGTGTTTCCCGCGGAGATGGTCTCGTAGACCGCCGGATCGTCGTATTCCATCCGGGAGAAGTCGATCTTCACCCCGTGGTTGTCCTCGATCATCTTCAGGGCGTCCCGAATGATGGTCAGGTTTCTCAGACCCAGGAAGTCCATCTTGAGCAGGCCCAGTTCCTCGATGGTGACCATGTTGAACTGGGTGGCCAGCCCCTTATCCGTCAGGTACAGAGGGACGTACTCGTCCAGTTCCCTTTTGGCGATCACCACACCTGCCGCATGGGTGGATGCATGGCGGGGCATGCCTTCGATGGCCCGGGCCATATCGATGACCTGCCGGGTGGTCTCCTCCTCGTCGTATTTCTTCTTCAGATCCGGGCTCATTTCAAGGGCCCGGTCGATGGTCATATTCAAAGCGAAGGGGATGGCCTTGGCGATGGCATCCGTCTCCTGATAGCTGACGTTCATGACTCTGCCCACGTCCCGGACCGCCTGCTTGGCCTTCATGGTCCCGAAGGTGATGATCTGGGAAACGTTGTTCTCTCCGTATTTTTCCGTCACGTAGTCGATGACCTCGCCCCTGCGCTCGTAGCAGAAGTCGATGTCGATATCCGGCATGGTCCGACGCTCCGGATTTAAGAACCGCTCAAAGATCAGCCCGTATTTGATGGGGTCTACATCGGTGATCCGAAGCGAGTAGGCCACGATGCTTCCCGCTGCCGAACCTCTGCCGGGGCCGACGACGATCCCCCGGGTCTTGGCGTAGTTGATGAAGTCCCAGACGATGAGGAAGTATTCCACAAACCCCATGTTTTCGATGGTGGTCAGCTCGAAATCCAGCCTCTCTTTCAGGTCCTCTCCGGGATCTTCATACCGCTCCCGAAGGCCTTCCTCACAGAGTTTTCTCAGGTATTCCCGGTTGGTCAACCCGTCCGGCGCCTGATAGTCCGGCAGGTGCCGGGAGTCGAAATCGAAAGTTACGTCGCACCGCTGGGCAATGTTCCAGGCGTTTTCCAAAGCCCCGGGAACTCCGTCGAAGAGCTCTGCCATCTCCTCCTCGGATTTCAGATAAAACTGATCGTTGGTGAAGCGCATCCGGTCCGTTTCTTCCAGGGTGCTGCCCATCTGGATGCACATGAGGACATCCTGTGCCTTTGCATCCCCCCTGCGGACGTAGTGGACGTCGTTGGTGGCCACCATGGGAAGTCCCGTCTCCTCATGGAGCCGGATCATGTCGGGAAGGATCCTGGCCTCCTCTTCAAGGCCCTGGTTCTGGACCTCCAGAAAGAAGTTGTTCTCCCCGAAGATATCGGCAAGCTCCAGGGCCTCTGCCTTTGCACCGGCATAATCCCCGTTCAGAAGCCGGGACTGGACGCCACCGGCCAGACATGCGCTTAAGGCAATGAGCCCTTCCGAATACTCCCGGAGCAGGTCCTTGTCCGCGCGAGGCTTATAATAGAAGCCGTTGCGGTAGCCCTCGGAGACGATCTTCATCAGGTTCCGGTAGCCCTGATCCGTCTCCGCCAGAAGGACCAGGTGGTTCATGTGCTTGTCCTTTTCCGTGTCTTTATTGAAACGGGTCCTGGGGGCCGTATAGATCTCGCATCCGATGACGGGGCGGATCCCCTGCTTTTTGCATTCTTTATAGAAATCGATCACGCCAAACATGACCCCGTGGTCCGTGATGGCCAGGGAGTCCATACCCAGTTCCTTCGCCCGGGACACCAGATCAGGGATCCGGGAGGCTCCGTCCAGAAGGCTGTATTCCGTATGTACGTGAAGATGGGTAAAGGCCATATTCGTTTGCTCCTTCATTCCGATATTTTATACCAAAACCGATCGTCAATCTATATTTTTCTTCCCGATCGTAAATTTATCTTTAAAATTCCAGGCAAATAAAATATACTATATGTAGTGCGTCGAGACAACAGACTACCGACGTTCTAGAGGTGAAAGATGAACAAAGCACTCATTTTCCTGGGCACGCTGGCGATCCTCGTCATCGTGGGCCTGGGGGTTATGACGGCACAGTATAAACAGACCGATGACTACACCAGCTACCACTTCGATGAAGGGTACATCATCAACGGTGTGCGCTGCTACGACATGAGCTACGGCGATGCCGTGAAGAAGATCACGTCCGAGTGGAACGCCAGGGACATCCTCGTCGTCGGCACCATGGATGAGCCTCTGGCCGTCCTTTCCGAGTACGACTGCACCTACAAGATCGACGATCAGGTGGCCCGGGTCAAAAAGGATCACCCCGTTCTGGGCGCCCTGAACCACTATCTGAACATCCCCATTTCCGTCCAGATCCCCATGAAGGTGGATACCTGCAGCGTGGATTTCAAAGAATCCATCACCGATCTGGACTTTCTCAAGCGGGAGAACGTAGCCCAGACCAAGGACGCCTATGTGGATATGACCAAGCCGGACTTCCCCATCGTGCCGGAGGTCTACGGCAACAACCCGGATCCGGAGCGTTTCTTCGATGACATCCTGGAGTGCATCGAGCTGGGCCAGACCCGGTTCCAGTTCAACGAAGAGGACTACATCGCCAAACCCAAGGTCAAGAGCGATGATCCGGAGCTTCTGGCCTATCAGAAGTTCTGCCGGGACAATCTGAATCAGAAGATCACCTATGATATGGAGGATCCCTACACCATCTCCCAGGAAGAGCTTCTCGACATGCTGGACGATGATCTCTCCGGCAATGCGGACGAAGATGCGGTAGCCAAGTTCGTCGAGAAGATCGCCAAGAAATACGACAATATCGAGGCGGAGAAGCGGACCATCACCACCCTGGCCGGCAAGACGGTCAAGATCGAACAGAGCACCTACGGCTGGTCCGTTGACCAGGAGGGCGAGACCAAACAGCTGATCGAGGACATCAACAGCCACAAGGATGTGTCCAGAGAGCCTGTCTGGGCGACCCAGGGACTTGGTAAATATTCCCAGGGTGTCGGCAACACCTATGTGGACATCGACGTGTCTCTTCAGACCCTGACCTATTACCGGAACGGCCAGAAGAAGTTCACCACCGATGTGGTCACCGGCTGCCGGAACGCGGGAACCACCACCCCCATCGGACTCTTCTCCGTGCTGAACAAAGGCACCAACGTGTCCCTGAAGGGCCGTAACATCGACGGCAGCAAGTACACCAGCTTCGTCCGGTACTGGATGGCCTTCCTGGGCTCTTCCTACGGCATGCACGACGCCAACTGGCGGTCCAGCTTCGGCGGAGACATCTGGATCTCCAACGGAAGCCACGGCTGCGTCAACGTGCCGCCGGATCGGATGCCGGAACTCTTCGATCTGGTGGAATACAACACCCCGGTGCTGATCCACTACTGATCCGCCGCCGGTCCAAAGGCAAAAGCAAAAGCCCCCGAATATCGGGGGCTTCTTTTTATTCTTCTTTCGTTCTTTTCCTCTTCTATTCTTCTTCCCGTTCTCTTTTGCGTTTGCCCAGAGTCCTGGCCACGGCCCACACCACGTAGACCAGAGCGCAGGCGACCAGGAAGATCACCATGGTCTTCGTGTCTCCCGTAAGGCCCAGGATCTTAGCGAAAAACAGGGCGCCGATCATGAAGATCCAGAACATTATGATCTTGCCGATCACTCCATCGAACATATTCTGCGCCTCCTTTATTTCAGTTTGACGATCAGCTCGCCCGCCTTGACCTGCTGGCCCTCATGGACGTAGATCTTGTCCACGGTGCCCTTCATGGAGGCCAGAATGTTGGTCTCCATCTTCATGGCCTCGATGACGGCGACAGGCTGTTTCTCCTCTACCTCATCCCCTTCGGCCACCAGGACCTTCAGGATGCTGCCGGGGATATTGGCGCCGATCTCCGCCGGGTCTTCCGCGTCGGCATAGGTGATCTGAGATGCGGTCTGGGCGATGGATGCCGCCTGATCTTTGACCTTGACGGCGCTTCTCAGGCCGTTGACTTCGAACACCACATCCCGGAAGCCTTCCTCGTCCACATCCCGGACGTTGGAAAGCCGGATGACCAGTTCCTTGCCCTCCCGGACTTTGACCTCGCAGGTCTCCCCTTCAGCCAGTCCGTGGAAGAAGATGTCGCTGCCCATGAGGCGGAAGTTCCCCTTCTTGTCGAGGGCGTCCAGATAGTCCTCGAACACCTTGGGGTACAGAGCGTAGCTCAGGGCCTCCTGCTCCGTGCCCTCCAGGCCGTGCTTCTCCCGGAGCATCTTCTTGATCCCGTCGAAATCCTCGTCGGGGAGAAGTTCTCCCGGACGGCAGGTGATGGGTTCCTTGCCGTGGAGCACCAGCTTCTGCAGCTTCTCCGGGAAGCCGCCCACCGGCTGTCCCATCATGCCCTCGAAATAGGAAACGATGGAGTCGGGGAAGTCGATGTCCTTGGCTTTGTCGTAGATATTCTCCGGCGTCAGGTCGTTCTGCACCATGAAGATGGCCATGTCGCCAACGGCTTTGGAGGAGGGCGTTACCTTGACGATATCCCCCAGCATCTCGTTGACCGTCTTGTACATGTCCTTCACTTCCTGGAACTTGTGCCCAAGACCGAAGCTTTCCACCTGGGATTTCAGATTGGAATACTGTCCTCCCGGCATTTCGTACTTGTAGATCTCCGCCGATCCGGTCTGCATGTCGGACTCGAACTCCCGGTATACGGGGCGGACATCCGCCCAGTAATCGGAGATCTTCTGGATGCCGTCCAGATCCAGTCCCGGATCCCGCTCATCCCCCACCAGTGCGGCGGCGATGGAGTTTAAGGCCGGCTGGCTGGTCAGTCCGGACATGCTGTTGAAGGCGGAGTCGATGATATCCACTCCGGCGCCTGCGGCCATCATCAGGGTCGCTACTCCGTTGCCGCTGGTATCGTGAGTATGGAGATGGATGGGGATACTGATCTCGTTTTTCAGAGCGGTGATCAGCTTCCGGGCGGCCATGGGCTTGATCAGTCCGGACATGTCCTTGATGCCCAGGATGTGGGACCCTCTCCGCTCCAGTTCCTTCGCCATATCCACATAGTATTTCAGACTGTATTTGTCCCTCGTCTCGTCCAGGATGTCCCCCGTGTAACAGATGCATGCCTCCGCAAGCTTATCCTGGTTCAGGGTCTCGTCCAGAGCCACTTCCATTCCCTGGATCCAGTTGAGGGAGTCGAAGATCCGGAACACGTCGATGCCGGAAGCCGCCGCCTCCTTGACGAACCGACGGATCACGTTGTCGGGATAGTTCTTGTATCCCACCGCGTTGGCTCCCCGGATCAGCATCTGGAACATGATGTTGGGGATCTTCTTTCTCAGGGTCTCCAGCCGCTCCCAGGGAGATTCGTTGAGGAAACGGAAAGCCGTATCGAAGGTGGCTCCGCCCCACATCTCCAGGGAGAACAGGTTCTGACCGTAGAGGGCGACCGCCGGAGCGATCTTCTCCATATCCACCGTCCGCACCCGGGTGGCCATCAGGGACTGCTGGGCATCCCGCATGGTGGTATCCGTCATGAGCAGTTTCTCCTGCTGACCGATCCACTCCACGACCCCCTTGGGCCCCTTCTCGTCCATGAGCTGCTTGGTGCCCCGCAGGGGCGCGATCTCATTGGGCTTGATCCTGGGGAATACGGGCACGTTGAACTGAGGTTTCTGTCCCCGGTTGCCGTTGACGTATTTCTCTCCCAGGAAAGTGAGGACTTTCAGTTCCTTATCCTCCTTGGGCTGGACATTGAGCAGTTCCGGATTGTCGGCGATGAATCCCGTATCGCAGCCTCCGGCCCGGAAGACCGGATGGTTGAGCACGTTCAGCAGGAAGGTCCGGTTGGTCTTGACTCCCTTGACGTTCATCTCCTTCAGGGCTCTTCCCGCCTTACTGGCCGCATCGTCGAAGTTTCTGGACCAGGAGGTGACCTTCACCAGCAGGCTGTCGTAGTAGGGGGAGATCTCCGCGCCCACAAAGGCGTTGCCAGCGTCCAGACGGATCCCGTAGCCGCCGGGGCTGTTGTACTTGGTGATGACTCCCGTATCCGGCGCAAAACCGTTCATGGGGTCTTCCGTGGTCACCCGGCACTGGATGGCGTGGCCCGCAGGTCTGATCTGATCCTGGCCCTTGATATTCACCTCGTCGGAATCCAGAGCATATCCTTCGGCGATGAGGATCTGGGACTGAACGATGTCGATCCCCGTGGTCATCTCCGTCACCGTATGCTCCACCTGGATCCGGGGGTTCATTTCGATGAAATAGTGTTTGCCCTCCTGATCGATGAGGAACTCCACCGTACCGGCGCTCCGGTAATCCACTGCCTTTGCGATCCGGATCGCATCGGCGCAGAGCTTTTCCCTCAGCTCATCGGAGATGTTCAGGGCAGGGGTGAACTCCACCACCTTCTGGTGGCGCCGCTGGATGGAACAGTCTCTCTCGTAGAGATGGACCACGTTGCCGTAGTTGTCCCCCAGGACCTGGACCTCGATGTGCTTGGGTTTCTCCAGATATTTTTCGATGAAGATGTCGTCGATCCCAAAAGCCTTGGCCGCTTCGCTCTTGGCGCTGGTGAACTGATCCACCATCTCCTCCCGGCTGCGCACGATCCGCATTCCCCGTCCGCCGCCGCCGGCTGCCGCCTTGAGCATCACCGGGTATCCGCAGCTTTCTGCAAAGGCAATGGCCGTCTCCGCATCGGGAACCGTTTCCGTATTGCCCGGGATGGTGGGCACTCCGACGGAATTGGCGATGATCTTGGACTTGACCTTATCCCCCAGCTGATCCATCATCCGGTAGTCCGGGCCGATGAAGACGATCCCCGCCTCCTCGCAGGCCTTGGCAAAAGCCGTATTCTCCGAAAGGAATCCGTATCCGGGATGGATGGCCTCGATCCCTTTGGAACGGGCAAGTTCGATGATCTCATCGATGGACAGATAGGCGTCCACCGGCGCCTTGCCCCGGCCGATATGATAGGACTCGTCCGCCTTGGTCCGGAAAAGGGTGTTCTTGTCCTCCTCCGAATAGATGGCCACGCTTCGGATGCCCAGTTCCTTACAGGCTCTGAAGATCCGGATGGCGATCTCGCCCCGATTGGCGACCAGTACTCTCTTGAACTTTCTGATGTCTCCCATCTTGACTCTCCTCTTATCCTTATCCTGCGCGCACAAAAAAATAGTGCGTAGATTATACTATTTTACCATTATTTCCTATATATATCTACTTTTTTTGAGGATCCGGAAGGTGTGCCCTCGAAAATCGATGATCCCTTCCCGCTTCATCTGGTTCAGTGCATTGGAAAGAGCGCTGCGGTTGACGCAGAGATACTGGGACAGCTGTTCCCGGCTCATGGGCACGGTGATCTCGTTGGAGCCCGACTTTCTGGCCAGGATATCCAGGTACACCATCACCCGGTCACGAAGTCCCCGCTCCGCCAGGATCTCGATCTTGTGGGCTTTGCGGATATTGTCGTCGGCAAGCTGCTCCGCCAGAGCCCGGCGAAGAGCCACCATATGGGGACCCGACCGGTCTTCACGGACGGACAGGAAGAGCACTCTGCAGACCTCGTTGGCCAGAAAGTCCACCGGGGCGGTCTTCTTCTGGGACATGAACACTTCCAGGCCGAAGATCTCCCCCTCCTGAAAGACGGAAACGATGTGCACGTCCCCGTCGGGATAGGTCTTTTCCGAGCGGATGCTTCCGTGAGCAACGATGCAGATCCGGTCGATCACATCGTCCTCGCCGAACACCACCTTGCCCTTGGGGTAACTGCGCTCGATGATGTCGAACTGTCCCAGAGCCTCCTTGTGATCCCCTTCCTTCACATAACGGAGGAGTCCGCTTGTTTTTACAAGTTCCAGATAATCCATGGCTTTAGTATACTCGATGGGTCGCGATTGTCAAAACAAAAGAGCGGGTCATCTCCCGCCCTCCTGCTGCAAGTCGTAAAAGTCAATAATCAATCGTCCTTCGCCACTATACTAACGAATGATCTGTCGTTTGTATGTTGGCATGACAACATTTTATGTTTTTTCCTGAATCACGTCTCTTTAGAAGAACACCGACGGGATCAGAGTGACGGCGACGGCGACACAGAGCAGGACCACCACGATCCGAACCACCCACACCTTCACCGGCGAATGGTGGCTCCGAAATTCATAATCGTTTTCGTTTCTGGTATTCTTCCTGGTTTTCTTACTGCTCATCTCGTCCTCCGTTCCTGCAGTTCTTTACTGTTTCTCACTACATGCCATACTATACGATATTTTCCACCGTTTGCCAAGTTGTAATTGACTCTTCTCCTAAACAGCAAAAAAACAAGGGCTGCGACCTACTATCCAGTACACCGCAGCCCCTTACTTATCTACCATCAACACCCTCACATCAATCACTTCCTTTCCGTCGTCCCGGCTTCTCTGCTCCGGCGCCCCGCTGCCTTGCGCACCGCCATCGCCGCCGTTTCCATCTGTGTTTTCGGCTTCTCTATTCAGTTGTCCTTGCCACCCCGCACCACTCTCTGTTCTTCACTTACCTCCCGTCGACCGGCCTTCTCTCCCACTTCCCTCAGGCTCCTGCTCGCCTGTTTCCGTCCAGAGATCCTCTCCTGTCTTATCGGGCTCTTCGGTGGATGGCCCCCAGCCTCCGGCTGGATCTATTTCATCGAGGGGGCTTCCCCCTCTCGCAACTATAGTTTAGCACTTCATCTGAATAAATCAAGGGGGTTTGCTCATGTATATTGTTGTTTTTATGTATCTCCTTTTTCTGCGAGTCCCTTCACCGGGATCTGCTTTACTCCCCGATGATCTTGATCAGCAGCCGCTTGTCCCGCTTGCCGTCGAACTCGTAATAGAATATCTGTTCCCAGGTGCCGAAATCAAGCCGGCCGTCGGTGATGGCCACCACGGATTCCCGTCCCATGAGGCTCCGCTTCAGATGGGCATCCGCATTGTCTTCAAACCCGTTGTGGTCGTACTGTTCGTAGGGCTTTTCCGGAACCAGCCGCTCCAGCAGACGCTCGTAGTCCCGGTGCAGTCCCGCTTCATCATCGTTGATGATCACGCTGGCGGTGATGTGCATGGGGTTGATCAGACAGAGCCCCTCTTTCACGCCGCTCTCGTCGATGGCCTCCTGGACCTGACTGGTGATGTTCACCAGGGCCCGTCGGGTGGGAACGTTGAAATGCAGTTCTTTTTTGTATGACTTCATGGTTTCCTCCTTTGGATTTGATCTCATTACCTTCCCATTATACCCCATCTGACGGTTATGGTATAATCCTTTCATGAGATCGGACGTTCAGCAGGTAAATGGGAAAACCGTCGTTCGCACGGCGGGCGCATACGTGGCCTGGGTCATGGGTTCAGGCTTCGCCACAGGGCAGGAGATCCTCCAGTTTTTCACCAGCTATGGCTTCTACAGTTTCATCCTGCTGGCGGGGAATCTGGCAGGATTTCTCATCATCGGCCCGGAGATCTTAAGGCAGGGCCGTCTCCATAAAGATGACCCAAGTTACGATCATTTCCGTTTCTTCTGCGGAGAAAAACTTGGGACCTTTTATTCCTGGTTTCTTCCTTTCAGCATGTTCGCCGGGATGGTGATCCTGATCTCCGGATCGGGGGCCACCCTGGAGGAATACTACGGGCTCAACCACTATGCGGGAGCCCTGCTCATGGCCGCTCTGGCCCTGTCCGCATACTTCATCGGATTTCAGCGGTTCGTCCGGATCGTTTCCTTCATCGGTCCGCTGATCATCGCCTTCACTCTCGTCGTCGCCGCCATCACCCTCCTTCGGGACGGAGAAGGACTCACGTACGCTCACCAGTCGCCGGCCAGGCAGCCGGTGCCCTTTTGGTGGCTCTCCGGGCTTCTGTATATCTCCTACAACCTGTGCGGCGGATCCAAATACTATTCGGCCCTGGGGATGACCGCGGCAACGTCCCGGGAGGCGGTGTACGGAGGGATCCTGGGCACCTGCGCCCTCATGGTCTCCATCCTCCTCATGAACGGCGCCATGCTCACGGATATCGATCACACGGCGGTCCTCGAAGTCCCCACTCTCTTCCTGGCCAGGAAGATCTCCTTCGCTCTGGGAGCGGTGTTCAGCCTGATCCTGATCATGGGGATCTTCTCCTCCTGCAGCGCCATGCTCTGGACCATCAGCGAGAAATTCGTGACCCAGGGAACAGGAAAAAGCCGCCTGTTCGCCTCGTCGGTCTGTCTGGCGGCTTTTCTTCTCGGTCTTCTTCCCTTTTCCGGTCTGGTGGGCGGGGTCTACACCGTCCTGGGCTACATCGGTCTCGTCTTTTCCGGCTGCGTGGTGTATCGCTTCTTCACCAGAGGCCGTCCCTCACCCGAAGATCACGTGGGAGATGGGCAGCCACACGGGAACCACGAAGGTGAGGATGGTGCCGCTGATCAAAGCGACGATCCCCAGCTCGGTACCCACCGCTCTGGTGACGGGGACCAGCATGGTGTCCATGCATCCTGATGCTCCCGCTGCGATGGGACTCCCCTTGCTGATCCGGACCAGCAAAGGCATGAGCACGATGGTCAGAACGTCCCGGATCACATTGACGATGAACCCGTAGGTCCCGGCCTCGATGCCGAAGTAGTCGGTCATGGTCGCCCCCGTCAGACTGTAGTATCCCATTCCGCTGGCGGAGATCACGGCGTAGGCCATGGGGATCCGAAAGATCAGCCCGGCAAGAAAACCGCCCAGGATGCTCCCCACAAAGATGGCCAGAGGCAGGAGCAAAAGCCGAAAGCCCAGCTCCCGGATGTACCGGAAGACGGACTTGTTCTCCCCAAGACTTACCCCCACGCCCACATAGAGCAGCACCAGGGATATGGTAAGGACCCAGTCCAAAACGTCCCGGGGAAAATCGGTCAGGACGAAATATCCTGCGATGATGCCGATGGCGATGCAGGTGGGCATGATGATCAGCAGAGGGGAAAACCCGCTTTCTTTGCCTTTGCTCTCCTGCTCCGGATCGGCGGTGAACCGCTTCTTCGTCTCTTCCAAAGGCAGGACGGTCTTTTCGCAAATGACCACGAGAAAAACACTGGCGAAGATCCCAAGCAGGGACAGAGCCACGCAGTTGAACCCGATCCTCCCCAGATTATCCATGACCTGGGGACTCATCCCGATGTTCAGGCCGATGACCAGCATCAGGATGACCAGGGCGACATTGATCAGGCT
>CADBQT010000155.1 GCA_902796875.1 uncultured Eubacteriales bacterium | reverse complement strand
GTCCAGGAAGACGGAACGCTGGAATACAAGAATCCGGGCAAGGCCCAGATCAGTATCAAGGCTGAAGAGGGAGATCAGTACAGGGAAGGACAGAAGGTCGTTCCCGTAACGGTCTATCCCGAAACACTGGAGACGCCGGCGCTTACGGCGAATATCCTGTCCAACGCGGAAGCGGCTCTGACCTGGGAGCCCGTTGCCTTTGCCCAGGGGTACATCCTGCAAAAGCGCAACCCGGCCACCGGAGAGTACGCGGACGTGGAAGAAGTGGACAGCAAGACCACCACGATCAAGGTCCCCAGAGATCAGGCCCAGTACAGGATCAAAGCATTCGCTTCTCTGGAAGGGGAGACGGTGGAGAGCGAAAGCTCCAAGGATGAGGAAGTGAAGTCTGCGGCGGAGACGGCGGAGACCTACGGATCTTTCGAGAATCTGCGGACGTTGGATCACTCCTCTCTGGAGGTGGTGGCCGAAGTCAACGGCCTGGGCGGCGCGACGGTCCCCCAGTCCATGAGCTACATCAACGGCAACTACGTGATCTGCTACGCCAACCATAGCGGATCCCAGGGTGCCATGGTCGCCTATAACGAAGAGGGCGAGCGGGTCGCCGAGGGCGGTGTGTCCGGCATGGGCCACGCCAACGGCAGCACCTACAACCCCAACACGGGCAAGATCTACACGGTCAAGACCCACAAGCTGATCCGGTCCAACCAGTGCACCGCCTTCTACGCGGAGGACTTCAGCAGTGCGGGCAGTTTCGATCTTCCCAAGACGACCTCCGGCATCGCCTACGATGAGAGCAACGACAAGTACTATCTGTCCAAAGGCAACGAAATCTACGTGGTGGACAGCGAGTTCGAAAAAGCGGAACACTTCTACTGGAAGAAGATCCGGTACAATCACGCGCAGGATATCGGCGCCTATAACGGCGTGGCTCTGGTGTGCACCTGGGTCAACGGAAACGAAAGCTACATCGACATGTACCGCGTGTCCGATGGAGAATATATCGGCGGCTACAGCGTGCCCATCGGTGAGATCGAGAGCGTTCTGGTGGTGGACAAGCATCTGGTCATCCTGATGAACAACACCGACGGCGGCCGGACGGACCACATCCTCCGGACGATTGATCCCATCGAGATTCCGTGATAGAATAAATCAGTCCACAGGCCTCTATAGTTAAATGGATATAACAAACCCCTCCTAAGGGTTAGTTGTAGGTTCGATTCCTACTAGGGGTGCCAAAAAATTATGGAAGATTCTTTGATGAATCTTCCATTTTTTTCTGGAAATCGATACATAAGGGGAGTACAATAATTATAGAAAGGAGTGGTGCGTATGAAAAAAGGATTTATGATTCTCGCTTCCGTGATCATGGCATTCACGCTGATGGTACCCATCACCGGATGCGGAGACTCCGGAGAGTCGTATGCGGGAACACTGAGCAGGATCCAGCTGGACGAGCTGGATGTTAAGGGGGATAGCGGTATCGAAGCCTTCGTGACTACTGCGGACACCGAGTACGAGCTGGGCGAACAACAGCACCTGACGATTGGGGATGAGGTTGCCGTTCAGTATCATGTGTCCGGGAAGAAAAAGATCGCGGATACCGTGCAGGTGACGAAGCACAAGAAGATCCCTCTCACGATGAAAGGAAAAGTCACCGACCTGGATCTGTTCCAGGATGTTACAGTCACAACGGATTCCCTGACCGTGCAGTTTACCTATGACCGGGATACTGCAGTAAAGGGTCAGCTGGATAAGGGTGATATCGTAGAGATCGAATACAAAGGCGATCTGAGCGAGTCTCCCTACGCGAAGACGATCACCGTTCTGGAAGAGGTCGACCAGCAGGCGCTGAACAAAGCGACGGGAACGATCTCTGAGGTGGCTGAGGACAGCGTGCTTCTGAGCAGCGACTCCGCCATTGCTCATCGCTTCCTGGTCAACGAGGACACGATCCTGGCAGGACCGGACAACAAACTGCAGTCCGGCGACAAGGCGACGATAACCTATACCGGTGACATCGACAACAAGCCGATGGCCAGAAGGATCGACTTCTCCCGGGATAGCGACCAGAAGTTCTTTGTCATGGACGGCGTGCTGCAAAGCATCAAGGATGACTCGATGACGGTCATCACCAGCAAAGGACAGTACAAGTTCAAGATCATCAACAGAACCGCCTTCAATGACCGGAAGCTGGCCAAGAAGGGCAACTTTGTGACGGTGACCTACACAGGCGACCTGAATGGAACGCCCACAGCGGTATCGGTCTACTTCAAGAAGGACCACAAGAACATCCTGAAGACGACCACGGCGTCCAAGGCGACGACGAAGTCGACAAAGGCAACGACCAAGGCGACGACGAAGGCGACCACCAAGGCCACCACCAAGTCGACGACCAAGGCGACGACGAAGAAGCCGACGGAGACGAAGAAGCCAACGGAGACCAAGAAGCCAACGGAGACCAAGAAGCCGACGGAGACCAAGAAACCGACGGAGACCAAGAAGCCGACGGATCCTCCGACAGTACCGCCGACTGACCCTCCGACAGATCCGCCCACGGATCCTCCGACAGATCCGCCCACGGATCCTCCGACGGAGCCTCCCACAGAGCCTCCCACGGATCCGCCTACAGAGCCTCCGACGGAAGCCACCGAACCCCCCGAACCTGAAGTCGTGGAGGTGCGTGCATCCGGAACCATCGAGAGCATCGGATCGAATCTCGTCGTCAAGACCGATGGAGGAACCCTCAACCTGAGTATGAGCGGCGTCAAGATCTCCGCCGGATACGTTCCGGAACCCGGCGACAAGGTTGCCGTAGTCTATGACAAGAACAGCATGAAGGCTCTTGATCTGCAGCTGATCGACCGTCCTGCACCGCCAGCTGAAGACGGCGGCGACGACGGCGGAGAATAAGCCTGATGCGACCGTAAGTTAATACTTAAGCATGAACACCTGCTGCCCCAGACGTCCGTCCGGGGCAGCGGTTTTCATTTGGCGCC
>CADBQT010000154.1 GCA_902796875.1 uncultured Eubacteriales bacterium | reverse complement strand
GCGGCCGTGGTCATGATCCGGAGAAGAAACAGGGGGGATAAAGAATGAAAAAGATCCTGATCCTGGGCGTGGGAGCTCAGGGAAGCGCAGCAGCGAAACGGCTGGATGAAGAACCGAATGTGGAGGAGATCATCTGCGCCGATATGGACGAAAAGGCAGTGGAGAGCATCGTCTCCCAGCTGACCAAAGGCAGAGGCGCCCTGGTGGACGCCCACGATCTGGACAGTATCGTGAAAGCGGCGGAAGGGGTGGATCTGATCTTAAACGGCCTGCCGCTTGAGTGCACCGAGAACGTGCTGGAAGCGGCCCTGGCCGTTCGGGCCAACTACCAGGATTACGCCGGGACCATTTCTCTCGACAAAATGTGGGAGGCCAGCGACCTGTTCGATCCGGACAGCGAGCCGGAATTCTACGATTCGGCCACCCTGGGATGGTGGCGGAGCATCAAGGCCATGTTCGATCTCTACGGACCCAGGTTCCGTCAGATCGGAAAGCTGGCCGTCTTTGGCACCGGATCGGCCCCGGGACTGATCTGCGCGGCGACCCGGCACGCCATGCGTTACCTGGATTCCTGCGACACCATCTACAACATCATCTGGGAGGGGGCCATCGCCAGGCGGTTTCAGCCCTTCTGGTGGTCTCCCGTGACGGCTCTGACGGATATGAGCGAGGAGGCGCTGGCTCTGGAGGATGGGAAACTGATTAATACCCCGGCCTTTGGACGGCCCATGGTCCGCCAGTATTCCTACATGGAGGAGCCCATCACCTTCCGGGAGCACAGCCATGACGAGCCCCTTCAGTACAGCTTCAATCGGCAGGAGTACTTCAAAGGCTGCAAGAACGCCTACTTCAAGTACGCCGGCGCCGGCATGGATTTCGCCAGGCCGCTGTATGAAGCGGGGCTTTTGAGCCACGAAAAAGAAATGTTTCAGGGGAAGGAGATCGTCCCCTTTGATTTCATCCTGAGTCACATTCCTCCCGCACCCAAGTACGAGGAGGAGATCCGCTCCTTCGTGGAGGAAGGGCTGGCGCTGGATTCGGGCTGCATGGTGGTCGAAGCCTACGGGAAAAAAGACGGCAAAGACACTCTGGTGGAGGTCCACGTCAGCGCCCCGGGATTCGTGGAATCCTTCGAGCGGGCAAAGATGACCGGCGAGATGTACATCACCGGCCAGGGCGGATATCTCTTCTCCCGGATGCTGGTCCGGGGGGACTTCGACGGACGGACCGGGGTCATCTCATCGGACATGCTTACCGATGAAGAGGTGGACAGGTATTTCGAGTATGCGGCGGAGCTGGACATCACCCTGGACGTGGAGATCAAGTGAGTGCCGGGAGCACGTGAGATGAACGAAAAGAGGAGACCTCAATGAACACCCCTATCCCCGGCAAAGGAGAGGTATATCTGCTGACGGAAGAACAGGTCTTCGGAGAGAAGGCACTGGATGTGATCAAGGCAATGGGAAGGTCCTGTCAGGTGACGGACTTTTCCGTGCTTCTTGGCGCAGACCGAAGTGAAGAGGGAAGCGGCAGCTGGATGCTCGCATCTCCGGGAGGATATGGGGATGTCTGTGCAGTGGGCGGGGACGGATCCAGGAAGCTGATCTATGCCGACGCTCTCTGCGGGATCCGGCCGGTCATCAGGAAGGCGGGAGAGATCTTCGCAGAGGCAGGCGATCTTTCCGTGGACAGGGAGGGAATGACCTCCATTGCCTTTGGGGAATACCCCCGGAACAGAGTGGAAAAAGAAGAGGCCGCCCTTCTAGAGAGAGAATACCAGAAGGCCGGGCTGAGAAAAACGGGGAAGAGATACCTGGGCGTCTATGAAGAATACGAATACGATGGGGCGAAGGCCGTCAGAGGGATGGACGAGACGACGGACAGGCCGGTCTGGATCGCTGTGTCACCGGTGATCTGGATCGTTGAAGAAGGGGCGGATCTTCTGGTCAGCAGGGATGTGCTGACCTATGGCGTCGGTATGGGTGGTGGAAATTACTACGACGGCTGTTTCGATGAGACGCCGGTATACCGATACCTGAATGAGATCTTCCCGGAGGAGATCATCCCCAGCGCCATAGACGAACCGGATGAAGAAGAACTGATGATGAGAGAGCAGGAAATGAAACGGGCAGAAGAACGTCGGAATCCCTACGGATTGACATTCGGAAGGGTGACCGAGGAGGACATTATCAGAGGCGCCATCGAAAGCGATGTGCCCGTATTCATCCATGGGCCTTCGTAGGAGGGAAAGAGCGCCAGAGTCAAGCAGATCGACCCCACCTGTGAGATCATCTATCTGCGAAATGCCACGCCGGACAGTCTCAATGGCAGGAGCGTGTACAACCAGTCGACCGGCGAGATGATCGACATTCCTCCCACCTGGTACAAGAAAGTCGTGAGAAAATGCGAGGAAGAACCGGATCGGTTCCACGTGGTGTTCTTCGATGAGATCAACAATGCGCTGCCCAGCATCCAGGGCATGGCGTTCAACATCGTCCTGGACAGGGAAGTCAACGGACTGTGGAAACTTCCGCCTAACGCCAGAGTCGTGGCAGCGGGAAATGACATGCAGGATTCTCTGGCGGCCAATCAGATCGCGGCGCCCTTTTTCAACCGGTTCGCCCACGTCTATATCAACACCACGACGGACAGGTGGCTCAAGTGGGCCAGAGATAACGGGATCCACCCGGCGATCTATGCCTATATCGCGTACAAAGACGGTGAGACGCTGAGAAGTGAGTACACCGGGGAGAAGCCCAACGCCGACCCGAGGAAATGGGAAATGGCTTCAAAGATGCTCTACGCTACCGGACAGCCGGAGATGCTGAGAGCGCTGATCGGCGAAGACATCACCGAGGAATTCGTACAGTTCTGCAACCAGCCGGTGATCACCCTGGAAAGGGTCCTCGCGGGAGACTGGGGACAGAGGGAACTGGATGAACTGGATGTTTCTCAGCGGTATGCAACGGTGCTGGGGCTGTCCCGGGCCGACGGGGAACAGCTTCCCGCAGTGCGGGAATTCGCGGCCAGGCTGGGGGAAGAATTCCTGGCGGTGCTGGACTCCATGAGGTCCAGGAAATAAGGGCAGGACGGCAGACGAGGCGGCCGTTGATCCCGGAGGCGGGGACAAAATGGCGTTTGATATCCAAAGAGTGAAAAAGAAAGTGTTGGAGAAATACCCCTGGTTCGGAGGGGTGGCTTCCGGGCTGGAGTACCGGGAGTCTTTTCATGTTGCCGGAACAGCGGGCGACGGAAGAGTCATCTTTTATAATCCCGATTACATGGCGGGGCTGGCTCCCGATGAGCAAGTTTTCGCCCTGGCCCATGAGATCTGCCACGTCGCCTTCGATCATATCCACCGCAGCAGGGGAAAGGACCGGGAGATCTGGAACCGGGCGGCCGACGCCGTCGTCAATCAGCTGCTCAAGGCGGACGGTCTCAGGATCCCGGAGGGGGCCGTCGACTTCCCGGAAGCCATGGGCAGGGGAGTCGAGGAATACTATGAAGAACTCCTTGAACATAAACTCGCCATCGAACTGATCGAAGGAAAGATGAACCGGCCGGAAGGCCCGGGAGGAGAAGGGGAAATGGATGGCCGGAATGAACCTTCCGGCGACCACAGCATGTGGGAAGACGCGAACCGGCAGGAAGAGGCGGAAGACCGGGAAAAGGAAGAGGAGCTTCTCAGGGAACTGGACAGGATCAGAGGTCTGGTGGAAGAGATGAACGAGGAGATGAACGAAGAGGATCCTGCCCCAGATGGGGTGGAGTCAACGGACCGGGAGAGAGATTCCGGAGGAGAAGATCCGGATGAGGAGGAAATGGGCCTCTTCGCCAGGAAGGGATCCTCTCCGGGAAACGCAGACGACCCCGGCCGGAGGCAGGTGGATGAACTGAGACCCATCGAACCCATAATCGATTGGAGGATGGTGCTCAGGGAGACCGTAAAGCTGGGTGTCGACTGGACGTATACTTTCGCTACGCTGGAAGATGGGATCGTCCGTCCTTCTCTGGAGGAGCTGCCCATACCGGAAACGGAAGTTGTGGTGGATACCAGCTGGTCAGTGGATGAGACTCTTCTCCGGAATTTTTTGAGGGAGTGCATCAATATACTGTCCTGCTCCAGGCTGAAGATCGGATGCTTTGACAGCAGATTCTATGGATTCCATGAGGTGAGAAAACCGGAGGATATACTGAAGATCCCTCTGGAAGGCGGCGGCGGGACCGACTTCGATGCCGCCATCGGGGCGTTCACCTTAAGGGTAGAGAACAAGGTGATCTTCACCGATGGGGAAGCGGATGTCCCGGATGAACCTGTGGATGCTATCTGGCTGATCTACGGGGAAAAACAGATCGAGCCCCCCGGCGGGAGGGTGATCCGCATCACACCGGAGCAAATGGAGAAGCTCAATTGCCGAAAAAGGAGTTGACGTCCGTCCGGCGCGGATGTATACTTATTTCTGTTATTGAATAAGTACAAAGGCTGGGAAGAGAAGGAGTACCTTTTCGGAGACTGAACAGAGAGCTGCCGGGTGGTGAGAGGCGCATAGTTACGAAAAGGGAATACATCTCGGAGCTGCGCACTGAACCCCGGAGACCTGGCCGGCGATCCGCCGGAAGGGGCATGGGAAGTAGGCTGCGACGGGAACGCCCGTGACAGCGTTAAGGTATAACCCCGTGATGGCGAAGGCGTAGGCCTTCCGGTCAGCGGCGGCGTACCTGAAGAGGCTTTCTCCGCGAGGTGAAAGTGAACTGAGGTGGTACCGCGGTCATTCCGCCCTCTGCACTATTGGCAGGGGGCGTTTTTGTGAAGTGTCCCCGGGTAAAAAGTTTTCGTCAGGAGGAAAACAATGGACACAAAAGTATTGAGCACCATCATGCTGATCATCTTCTTCGCGGTGATGATCACCGTCGGGGTGCGGACGAGAAAAAAAGCCAGGACTGTGGCCGGCTTCGTCTTGGGCGGCCGGTCGGTGGGACCGTGGATCACGGCCTTTGCATTCGGCACATCCTACTTCTCCGCCGTCATCTTCGTGGGATACGCGGGGCAGTTCGGCTGGAACTTCGGGCTGGCTTCCACCTGGGCCGGACTGGGCAATGCCTTCATCGGGTCCCTTCTGGCCTGGAACATCCTGGGCCGGCGGACCCGGATCATGACCCAGCATCTTGACGCCAAGACCATGCCGGATTTCTTCGGCAAGCGGTTCGATTCCACGACGATGAAGATCGTCTCTTCGGTGATCGTCTTCGTCTTCCTGATCCCCTACACGGCGTCCCTGTACAACGGCCTGTCCAGTCTGTTCGGCCTGGTATTCGACATTCCCTACTGGGTGGTCATCGCCATCATGGCGGTCCTCACCGGGTTCTACGTGGTGTTCGGCGGATACATGGCTACGGCCATCAACGACTTCATCCAGGGCATCATCATGCTCTTTGGGATCTGCGCCGTCATCGGCTCTGTGCTGGTGGCCAACGGTGGGCTGATCCCCTCCATGCAAAAGCTTTCCGCTGTGGAAATGGAAGGCTGGAACGGGGGTGCCTTCACCTCCTTCCTGGGGCCGGATCCTCTGGCCCTCCTCTTCGTGGTGCTGCTCACCTCTCTGGGTACCTGGGTTCTGCCTCAGATGGTCAATAAGTTCTACGCCATCAAGAGCGAGGATGATATCCATAAGGGAACGATCATCTCCACCTTCTTTGCCATCATCGTCGCCGGAGGATGTTACTTCCTGGGCGGATTCGGACGGCTGTATGCGGATAAGATCGCATACCAGAGCGACGGGGTGACGCCTCTGTTCGACACCATCGTGCCGTCCATGCTGTCGACCCTGCCGGCCCTGGTCATCGCCATCGTCATCGTGCTGGTGCTCTCCGCATCCATGTCGACCCTGTCGTCCCTGGTGCTGACCTCCAGCTCCACCCTGACCCTGGACGTGATCCAGCCTCTGAGCCATGACCGGCTCAACGAGCTGAAGCAGGTGAGCGTCATGCGGCTCCTCATCCT
>CADBQT010000153.1 GCA_902796875.1 uncultured Eubacteriales bacterium | reverse complement strand
GTTCAGCACGCCGACTCCGCCGACCCAATCCAGGAAGATGTTTCCGTCCACATCCTGGAACATGGCGCCTTCACCTTTTTCGATGACTGCCTTGTATGCCGTTCCGATTCCGTTGGGCACGGCTTCCGCTCTTCTGTCCAGGATCGCCTTGGCCTTCGGTCCCGGCAGCGGGGTGACGATTTTCGGTAATGCTTCTCTTAACATGTTTTGCCTCCTTAGAAAATAACTCTGAAAAAAACCGCATCAACCAAACGACAATTATTCTCTGTCCATAGACGTAGCGGATTTCATGCCAACGGGAGGAGGATTCTCATCTTTCTTTTTTGACGGTACAGGAGACCCTGCAATACCTGCCTTTGCGGCCCCTGCCGTCTTCGCAACATCCCACCCGGCCGGTCCCCAAAAAAAGAAAAAACCGGGGAGTTCGGAAAAAACTTTCCAACTTTCCCGGCAAAAAACTTCCGTCTAGAAGATCATGGGCGCCACCAGACACCAGATCACCGGCACGATGAGGGCCGGGAGAAAGTTCAGGGTCTTCATGTCTTTGAGTTCCAGGATGGAGATGCCGGACATGGCGATGAGGAAACCACCAACGATGGAAAGCTCCGTCATCATGGTCCCGGAGATGAAGTCGCCGCACAGGAGGGTCAGCCCGTAGATGCTGCCCTGCCAGAGGAAAAGGATCCCGGCGGCCAGCGCCATGCCGATCCCGTAGGTGGACGCCAGCACCATAGCCGTCACCAGATCCAAAGTGGCGTTGGTGTACAGGTAGGTATGATCCTGATAGAGGGCGCTCTGGACGGGCCCCAGGATGGACAGGGTCCCCACGCAGAACAGAAGGGATCCGGTGACCAGGCCCTGGCCCAGATGGGCGTCGCCGCTCTTTTTCGCCGTCAGCCGGCCCACCCTCTCGTCCAGTTTCAGCAGAGTGCCGATCACCGCCCCGATGGCCAGACTGACCACGAAAAGGACCGGGTATTTGCTTTCCGGCATGTTCCGCACCACCGCGTTGATCCCCAGACCGAAGGCGGCCAGACCCATGGCGTTATAAAGCGCCCGGTTGATGTCTTCATTGATGATCTTCTTCACCAGCCCACCCAGGAGGCTGCCGACGATGATCGTTCCTACATTGACCAGTGTTCCTATCATAGTGATCTCCAAGTGATCTCCAAAAAACCCCTTCTAAAAACGGGCCACCTCCGGATCGCATGGATCCGCTTCAGTGACCTCCGAGCAGAAGAGAACGGGTCCCTCCTCCTCGTAAATATCCTCGTACTGGACGTGTACCCGGGCCCGGATATCCACCCACTGTCCGTTGGAAAGCTCCCGGGTCTTCTCCTCGTCCCAGATGCACAGCAGTCCGGAGAACTCGATGTCCGCCTCACAGCAGGTCATCACGTGACGGCCGAAAACGAATCTTCCGGGAGGAAGGTCTCCTCCCACCACCGCCCGGCCTCTGACGGTGATCTCCTTGCCTTCGTAATTGTCCTGATTCTCCCCCATATCCCGGTACCACTCGGCGTAGTCCTCCTCCGTGATCTGAACCAGGGGTTTTTCCATGTCGTAGGGCAGGGGATCCGGAATGTCGTCCAGGATCACGTCGTCCGGACCGAACTCGTAGATGATCTCCGTCCTCCGGTTGGCCACCCGAACGATCCGGTGGACCTCCTGCTGCCAGGCGGGAAAGTTCTCATCCTTCACGCACCGGTTGAAGGCGATCATCTCCGCCCCCTTCATCTGATCGAAGGTCTGCTGGCGCAGGTTGGTGTTGTATAAAAGGAAGTCTCCCGCATCCACCAGCATCATCTGCTGGACGATGAGCCAGGCAGGAGGCAGGTTCCGGTAGAGCGCCTCCATCTCCCACATCCCGTTCCATTCCATCACCGCCAGGGTGGCGTCGTGTTTCTTCCGCAGCTGATCCAAAAGGAGGACCGTCAGGCCCTTCTGGTCTCCGATGGTTTCGATGAACACGTCTCCGGCGAATTCTCCCGGATCGTACTCCTCCTCCCCTTCCTCGCAAAGGATCAGCAACACCCGCTCTCCCTCACAGAAGTCCGGGCTGCCGAGAACATCCTGTATGAATGTGGTCTTTCCCCCGCCGAGAAATCCGGTGAACAGATAGACGGGGAATTCGTTTCTCATATCCTGCATGTTTCCGTGGCCTCCTGTCCGGGCCTTGCTACAGTCCGAAGATCTCCCGGATCCGGTCCTTCTCCAGGCCCACGCCGATGACACAGATCATCCCTGCCGGCTCCGGCGTTCCTTCCCGGATCTCCGGCTCCCCCGGCACGTAGTCGAAGTGGATCCACCTGCCGTCCTCTCCCTGAACGATGCCCTTGGCCCGAAGGACCTGGCCGCATTCTCCGAAGTTGCCCAGGGCCTCCAGAGCCGATGCGATCTTTTCTTCTGTAAAGGCATGGGTGGTCTGGACGCCAAACTCGTCGAAGACCTCATCCGCATGGTGGTGGTCGTGATGATGGTCATGATCGTGGTCGTGATGGTCATGATCGTGGTCGTGATGGTCATGCCCGTGGTGGTGGTGGTGATGATGCTCCGCCTCGTGCTCCCGGGCTTCCTCCCGAAGCCGGTCAAGCTCTGCGGACAGGGTCTTCTTCTCCTCCATGACCTCCAGGATAGCCTCTCCGGAGATCTGATCCCAGGAGGTGGTCACCATGGGCGCCTCCGGATTCAAAGCCCGAAGGTCCGCGATGCACCGGTCCAGTTTTTCCTGGGAAAGACCGTCCACGTGGCTCAGGATGATTGCATTGGCATGCTCCACCTGGTTCTTGTAGAACTCCCCGAAGTTGGTCAGGTACACCCGGCACTTCTTCGCGTCCACCACGGTGATGAATCCGTTCAGCTGGATCTGATCGTTGTGGAGATCCTCCACGGCGATGATCACATCGCTCAACTTGCCCACACCGGAGGGCTCGATGAGGATCCGGTCCGGGGACCAGCTTTCCACCACCTCGTTCAAAGCCTTTCCGAAATCGCCCACCAGGGTGCAGCAGATGCACCCGGAATTCATCTCGTTGATCTTCACTCCCGTGTCCCGGAGAAATCCGCTGTCCACGCCGATCTCCCCGAACTCGTTTTCGATGAGCACGATCTTCTCGTCTTTATCGTAAGCTTCCTCAATGAGTTTTCTGATCAGGGTCGTCTTCCCCGCTCCCAGAAATCCCGAAAAGATATCCACTTTCGTCATTTTCTTCCTCCTCGATCCGTTCAAAAACCAGGATCGTTCCGTTCTGATCCTCCAGGAGCAGATTCCCCTCCTCTATGGACAGCCGATAGTTCATGGTGATCTGAGCCGTCAGGTCCACCTGGAGGCGGCGCCTGGCGTAGGTCACGTTCATGGGATCCCCGTCGATCCGGTACTCCGCCCGGTCGTCGGCGATAAGGATCTCCTGGGAGATCACCCCCGGCGGGAATGGCACGAACACATCCCCTGCCCGGGTCCCGATGCACCACCACCGTCCCTCGAAGTCATCGTCGGACACATAAAAAGCGAGCAGCAGCCCTGCCAAGACCAGTATGGCGCATGTGAACATGAGATACAGCATAGCATCCACAGTATATCACATCGCCGGCGGTTTCGCATGGGATCCTGCCCGCTGATCGTTCTCCTGGAAGATCTTATTTCTTGTTGCTCTTTCTCCAGATGCCCATCTTCTCCGCATCGGCGATGAGCTCCTCCCGGAAGTCGGGGTGGGCGATGCTGATCAGCGCCTCCGCTCTTTCCCAGGTGGAAAGGCCCTTCAGGTTGACCATGCCATACTCGGTGACGATGTACTGGACCGTGCTTCGGGGATCCGTGGTGATGGATCCGTTGGTCAGGGTGGGCACGATCCGGCTCTTCAGATTCCCGTCCCGATCCTCCATGGCCGAGGACATGCAGATGAAGCTCTTGCCGCCTTTGGACAGATAGGCGCCCATGACGAAGTCCAGCTGTCCGCCGGTGCCGGAGATGTGCTTGATCCCCGCCGACTCGGCGTTGACCTGTCCGAACAGGTCCATGTCCACCGCATTGTTGATGGAGATGAAGTTGTCCAGCTGGGAGATCACGTGGACATCGTTGGTGTAGTCCACCGGCGCTCCCATAACGTCCGGATTTTCCTTAACGTAGTTATAGAGTTTGTCGGTGCCCGCCGCGAAAGCAAAGACCTGCCGTCCCTTATCAAGTGCCTTGTTCATCCCGGTGATCTTTCCGGCGTTGGCGATGTCCACGAAGGCATCCACATACATCTCCGTATGCACGCCCAGATCCTTAAGATCCGACTCGGCGATCAGAGCGCCCACGGTGTTGGGCATTCCGCCGATCCCCAGCTGCAGACAGGCCCCGTCGGGGATCTCCGGCACGATGAGCTCGGCGACCTTGCGGTCCACGTCGGTGGCCGGGATGCTGCCCATCTGAGGAATGGGCGGGTTGTCCCCTTCCACCACGGCGGCCACGTCACGAATGTTGACCTCCGTCCCCGTAAGTCCAAAGACCTTGGGCAGGCTGGTGTTCACTTCCACGATGATATGTTTTGCCCGGCGGCAGATGTCCGCCAGATGAGACGGTGCTATGGAGAAGGAAAAATTCCCGAATTCGTCCATAGGCGGACACTGCATCATTACGACATCCACCGGGTCGAGATTCTCCCGGTAAAACCGGGGGAGCTCCGAATAACGCATGGGAATAAAATATCCCATCCCCTTCTTTATGATCTTGCGGTCGATCCCGCTGCAGTGCCAGGAGTGCCAGGTGAAATGCTCTCCCGCATCCTCTGCCTTGGCGATCTCCGGCATCCACATGGTCACGCCGCCGCGGATCTTCACATCGGTCAGTTCATCCTTGCGGGCAGCCAGCGCCTTGTCCAGCTCCAGCGGATGATTGGTGCACCAGGAATAGTCTACCCAGTCACCGGACTTGACCACTTTGACCGCCTCTTCGGCCGTGGTCAGCTTTTCTTCATACATTTTTTTGACGTCCATATTGGTCCTCCGTATTCACCGGGCTCACTCGCCTTCGTTTGTTTTTCTTCCGTGGCCCTATCATATCATACTTTTTCCTCAAACTGAACCTAAAAAGTCAAGATTAAGAAAAAATTTTCTGAACATTTATTTCTCCGGCGGCGCGATGGGGGTCTTCCCGTCCCATCCTGCGGCCAGCAGCGCATCCAGACGGTCCTGCTGTTCCTGTCTGGGCATGGTGTATCCGTACTGATGAAAGTCCAGCACGTCGGCGTCCTTGGCGATCTCTTCAAGGGGCGATCCCACCTCCGACTTCCGGCTGTGATTCTTCACCGCCAGAGCCAACGCCTGGATCTCCTCTTCCGTATAGAGCTCTGTGCGGCGGAGAAACTCCTGCACCGGCTCGTACCCGGCTTCCGCATGGCCCTCCTGTTTGCCCGTGACGATCCGGCCGTAGTCGTGGATCGTCGCCGCGGCGGCCGCCAGATCCGGATCCAGGCCGCGCTGCAGGCCGAGGATGTATCCGATCTTGCCGCTGCCTACGGCGTGGATCTTCTCATAGATGGGGGTGGCGTCCCGTTCGGGGACCAGCTCCGCGTACCGGTCGATCTCGTCGAACAGGAACCCCTGGGTCTTCATCAGACGATTCATTTCTCTCTTCTCCTTTCGGATGGATGTCTCCCCTGTACTATACGGGATTTCGGCCCTGCCGTCCAGAGAATCTTCCCCGTCTCCAGAGCCACGCCGCTCGGTTCATTCGAAATACTGCCTTTTTCCTCCTGGTGTTGCTTCATGGTCAGTAACTCCTACAAGATCACTGTCAGATGACCCGCAAATCCGGCCCAAAGTCAGTAAGAACCTGACAATTATTGACGATTCTTCAGATGGTCTGTTTAGCAGTCAGTAAATATCTTCTTCAAGGGCCGGTTCCCAGTCGAGACCCGCACAATTTACTGACCAAGGGAACGATCACAAAGCATTTCGACATTAAAATAACCATTTTCTCGGCGCAGGCTCCCTCAAAAGGGGACGCCAAGGAAATCGAAAGACGGTTTTACTGACCGGAAATCCCAATGCGAGAAAAAAGACATTAAATCGGGAGATAGACCGTGATTCGCAACCGGGTTCAATACCCGGGCCCTGATCCGAAGCCGGATTCGAATTCCCACAGACTCCTCCCCTCCAGAAACCCTTGTAGATACTTGATTGATTTGGTATAATATTTGCCGAGTGTTTTATTCGATAGGAGAAGAGTTATGGGAGAAGTCATCAAAGAACGTGATTATATGTTCGATACTTTCCGTGGACTGCTGATGCTCTCGATCCCGGTCTCGCATTTCACCAAGGCGTCGGCCAACTGGTACCAGGCGCTTTATGAGCCGGGTTTCGCCCACGTATCCTTCTGCGGATTCATGTACATTACCATCAATGTATTCGTCATGCAGGCTTTCATGTTCCTGTCCGGATATTTCTCGAAGAAACCGGAGCGGGCTCATGAAACGGCTTTCCGAGGCGTGCTGTGGCCCTATCTGGTGTTCACCACGATCACCATGATCGCCGGCTACGGTTTCCACACCGGGATCGGGACCTGGTTCTCTTACCTGACCCCGCCCTTCGCCCTCTGGTTCCTGTTTGCTCTGTTCCTGTACAGGTTCTTCCTCAGGGACATCATCAAGTTCCGTTGGGCCCTGCCCATGAGCATCGTCATGATGCTCGCCGCCGGCGCCCTGCCTTTCGGAGATTATCTGGCCCTGGGCCGGGTGTTCTCCTACTTCCCCTTCTTCCTGATCGGATACTACTGTTCCAAAGAAACTTTGGACCGTGTCCGTACCCTGAAGAGATACCCGGTCGTCCTGGTACTTCTGGCGGCCGTCCTCATCGCCATTTCCATCTGGCTGGTCTTCAACGGACCCCGCCTCTCCTGGTTCCTGCTCAGCGATCCCGCTCAGGATCTGAACGTGCCTCTCATCGAGGACGTCGCCATGAGAGTGCTGGTCTTCTGCCTGGCCTGCGGATGGATCACCCTCATGGTCAACATCCTGCCGTCGAAGCAGAACTTCCTCTGCTTTGTGGGCACCAATACCATGCCGGTCTACATCTTCCATCTGGGCCTGCGGCACATCATCAAGATCAAAGGGCTGTACCTCGGCGCCATCTCCGTGCTGATCGTCGCCTGGTTCTCCCTGATCTCCCTGGCGCACAAGAAGCACAACAACTGGGCCATCTCCGTAACGGTAACGGTCCTGTCCATCGCCGGCGCCATCTGGCTGTGGAACTGCGGCATACTGGATCCCCTGGTGGGCAAGTGCCCGAAGAACCTGGCCGTCTTCTACCCCATGGTCTACGGAAGCGCCCTTCTGGCCGGGATCTCCCTGGTCGCCCCCTTCTGGGTGAAGCTCTACGACATCCTGACCGAGGGATTCCTGAGGACGCCCTTCATGGTCCAGTGGCTGGAGAATTTCGGTAAAAAAGAAGAGCCCGAAGATGCAAAGGCAAATACCGGCATGAACGTCAAGCCGGAATAAGGGTTTGTCCGATTAAAAAAACTTAAAACTGAATGTCGAGAATATCATCCACGGCAAGCTCTCTGCCGTCTTCCATGATCACGGCGGCGTCCCGGGATGAAACGGACTGGATACGGCCGGCGCAGGTCTCATAGGACCCGCCGGCTTTTCTTTTGTCTTCCACGAAAAAGGTGATGGTCACCGGGCGGCCGGTCTGAAGGGCCATGTTCAGCCTGCCGTCCAGAATGTCCTTCTGGTCCTCGGAGATCTGGATCCTGGCATCGGTGAGCCTGCCCGTTTCCGCCACCGCCTCCTCGTATCCGGTGAGGGCAGCAAAAGGCGCGAACTGGGCGGCGCGGGCCTCCCGGTCCATGGGTGGATGCCCCGGGATCACGGGACGATCCAGATCGATGATGTCGTCGTATCTGCTCACTTTGCTCTTCCTTTCCTGGGGCTTACGCCCTTGCTTCTTCCTCTTGGATCTTACGCTTTGTGGCCGCCGATCTGGCGGTTTCTTTCCATGGTGGTGGCGCCCTCCTCCAGGCTGGTCCCGGTGAGGATGGAGTTCTTGCCAAACTTCCTTCGGATGGCCACCATGGCCTCCTGCATCTGCCGCTCCCTGGCCCGGGCTTCCTCCTCTTCCTGAGCCTCTTCTTTCTTCGCCTCGTAATCGGTGAACATATCCAGCTGCTCCTCCTGGTCCTGGGAAGCGACATCCCTTTCGTCTATCACGTGGTTGACGCTGATGGTGATCCGCCGCACCAGAAGATCCGGATCGGCGATCTCACGGAAAAGTTTCATCACCGCATCCGTAATGAGTTTTGTGGAGGATGTGGGTTCCTTCAGATTGGCCGTGCCGTGGGCGTGCTTGGGCACCATCCGACCATAGTAATCCCGGACGATCTGCCCCCGGTATTTCTTCCGCCGGCGGGGATCCGTCAGGTTCTCGATGTCGTAGCCTGCGGTGAGGACGATCTGATCGGTGACCAGCTTCTTTTCCACCAGGTCCAGGACCGCCAGTTCCGTCATCTCCCGGACAATGATCTCCGCTTGAGGATAGGGATAGGGCCGGGAAAGGACCTGGCCAAAAGTCAAGCTGTTGGATCTGGGCCGATAGGCTTTGATCTCCGATATGGTACAGGGTTCCACGCCCCAGGCGTGATCGATGAGAAGCTCCGCATTGACGCCGAAGAGTTTGTAGAGCAGCTCCGGGTTGTGCACATCGTTTGAGCCTCCCAGGGAGCACCGGGCCACGTCTCCCATGGTGGTCATGCCGTGCTCCGCCAGACGGCGGGCATAGCCTTTGCCCACCCGCCAGAAGTCGGTGATGGGTTCGTGCTCCCAAAGGGACCGGCGGTAGCTTTTTTCATCCAGCTCGGCGATCCGCACACCGTTTTCGTCCGCCGGCATGTGCTTGGCTTCGATGTCCATGGCGATCTTGGCCAGATAGAGATTGGTCCCGATCCCCACCGTCGCCGTGATGCCCGTCTCATCCAGCACGTCCCGGATCATCCGCATGGCCAGCTGACGGGCATCCGTCTCATAGGTGGCCAGATAGTCGGTCACGTCGATGAACACCTCGTCGATGGAATAGACGTGGATATCCTCCGGAGCGATATATTTCAGGTAGATCTGATAGATCCGGGTGCTGTACTCCATGTACAGAGCCATCCGAGGCACGGCGGTCAGATAGTCCAGGGCCAAAGAAGGATCCCCGGTCAGGTCCCCGCTGTCGGAGGATTTGCCCGAAAAGGGCCTCCCGCCGTTTTGCCGTTGCCTTTCCGCGTTGACCTCTCTCACCCTCTGGACCACTTCAAAAAGCCGGGCTCTCCCCGAGATCCCGAAGGACTTGAGACTGGGCGTCACCGCCAGGCAGATGGTCTTCTCCGTCCGGGAAGCGTCGGCCACCACCAGATTGGTGGTCATGGGATCCAGTCCCCGCTCCCGGCATTCCACCGAGGCGTAAAATGATTTCAGATCTATAGCGATGTATGTCCGCTCTTTCATTACGGGTACCCCTTTCCACTCCCGAAACCATTGTACCAGATTCCGGCCCGCCGGGCTACGTCCCGGAAATTCTGTCGAAATCCTTCCCCTGCCTTTGCGGCACTTCCATATTCTGGAAAATGGTGCGGTTTTCACTGAGATGGGCGGGACTTTTCACCAAAGGCAAAATCCTGTACAATATAGGTGCCGGCGATGGGTCCGGTAATCATCAGGAGGTAGACTATGTTTTTTCTCAAACCCAGAAGAGACATCAACGCTGGTGTCCAGGAATATCAAAACACTCCCGGCGCCGTCCTCATCGACGTGCGCACGCCTAAGGAATTCGCTCAGGTACGGATCCCGGGCAGCGTGAACGTGCCCCTCCACCGGCTGAGCAAGGCCGAGGAGATCATTCCCTCCTTCGATACCCCCGTCTTCATCTACTGTGTGAACGGCGCCCGGGCGGACAAGGCGGTGAAACGTCTGGCCCGCAAAGGCTACACCAACCTTCAGTGCATCGGCGGGATCAACCGCTATTCCGGACTGGCCGAGAGAGGCTGACCGGGGTCCCGCTGAGGGATCTGACCGGAGACCGCTGAGGGATCTGGCCGAAGAAGACGATTAAGGGCAGGGGATTTTGACGTGGAAAAATATCTGATCGGCATCGACCTGGGAGGAACGGCCACCAAGGTCGGACTGTTTCGCGCAGGGGACAATCTCACACTGATGGACAAAGCCTCCATTCCCACCTACCGGGAAGGGGGGCTCTCTTCAGATGGAGAGGATCCCGCCAGGAGGATGCTGACCGATGGGATCGACGCCGCCAGGGGCCTTCTGGAAAAGGCCGGCAGGGTCACGGAAGGCGCCCGGATCGCCGGCATCGGCCTTGGGGTCCCCGGTCCCGTAATCCCCTCTTCCGACGGACGGGACCTGGTCGACGGGTGCGTCAATCTGGGCTGGGGACAGGTGATCCCGGCGGACATCCTGACGGAGCTTACCGGCGTGGATACAGTGGCCGTCCTCAACGACGCCAATGCGGCGGCCCTGGGGGAATGGCGTTTCGGGGAATCGAAAACGGAGACCCCGGCCTTCATCACCCTGGGCACCGGCATCGGCGGCGGCGTCATCCGGGATGGAGAGCTCTATTCCGGGGCTTTTGGCTCCGCCGGAGAATTCGGTCACATGATGATCAACCCCTCCCATCCCCTGCTGAGCAGGATCCTCCACTCCGGCAAGACCGACATTACCGCTGCGGCGGATCTGGAGTACTACGCCTCCGCTTCCGGCATCGCCCGGATCGGCAAGGCCGCTTCAGACGCCCTGCCGGAATTCGAGAACTTCTTCGGGGATGAAGAGCCCACCTCCCGGTTCATCTTCGACCGGGCAAAGGAGGGGGATCCCAGGGCTCTGGAGCTGACGGACTTTTTCTTCCACGTCCTGGGAAGAGGCCTTGCCTCCATCGCCGTTTCCCTCGATCCATCCGCCTTCATCATCGGCGGTGGGATGATCGCCGCCGGAGATTTCCTGGTGGACGGACTCAGAAATACCTACCGGCAGTATGCCTTTGGGCCCACACAAAAAACCCCGATCCTCACTGCCCGTCTGGGCAGCGATGCCGGGATCTGGGGTGCAGCCGCTTCCCTTCTGTAGCGGCTGTTCGGATTCGTATTCTTATTCGGATTCTTTTTCTTTTTCCTTTTTCTTTTTCCAGGCTTTGATCTGGGCCAGCCGCTCTTTGAACCGGCCCTCCAGACCCTGCTCCGTGGGATCGTAGTATTCCTTCCCCAGAAGGGAGTCGGGCAGACACCGCATGTCGGTCATCTTTTCTTCGTAATCGTGGGCGTACTGATAGCCCTTGCCGTAACCGACCTGACGCATCAGGTCCGTCACCCCGTTTCGAATGTGAAGGGGCACCGGTTCCGCCAGCTGATCCAGGGCGTCCTGCCTGGCGGAAAGATAAGCCCTCTCCATGGCGTTGGACTTGGGGGCCAGGGACAGGTAGACCACCACCTGGGTCAGATGCACGGTGCATTCGGGCATGCCGATGAAGTGGCAGGCCTGGTACGCCGCCACCGCCATTTCCAGAGCCCGGGGATCCGCAAGGCCAACGTCCTCGCTGGCAAACCGGACCACCCGCCGGGCAACGTAGAGAGGATCCTCCCCCGCCTCCAGCATACGGGCCAGCCAGTACACCGCCGCATCCGCGTCGGAATTACGCATGGATTTATGCAGGGCGGAGATCAGATTGTAGTGCTCCTCCCCCGATTTGTCGTAAAGCAAAGATTTCCGGGAGGTGCACTGTTCCACCGTCTCCCGGCTCACCCGGACCACGTCCCCTTCCACCTCGCCGTTTAAGACGGCCATCTCCAGAGTGGACAGGGCGTTTCTTGCGTCCCCGTTTCCAAAGGCAGCGATCATCCGGAGCACATCCTCTTCGATCTCGATCTTCTGGTCGCCGAATCCTTCCGGCGCTTCCAGGGCCCGCCTGAGAAGCTGGAGGATATCCTCTTCCTCCAGGCCTTTGAGGACGAAAACACGGCACCGGGACAGGAGCGCCCCGTTCACCTCGAAAGAGGGGTTCTCCGTAGTCGCCCCGATGAGGATGATGCTTCCCTTTTCCACGAAGGGCAGGAAAGCGTCCTGCTGGGCTTTGTTGAACCGGTGGATCTCATCCACGAAAACGATGGTCTTCTCCCCGAAGGCCCGATTGTCGTCCGCCTCCTTCATCACCTTGCGGATGTCTTTGATCCCGCTGGTCACCGCCGAGAAGTTGATGAACTTGGCCTTGGTCTGGTTGGCGATCACTCCGGCCAGGGTGGTCTTGCCCACTCCCGGAGGACCCCAGAAGATCATGGAGGACACCTGGTCCTGCTCGATGATCCGGCGCAGCACTTTGCCCTCGCCAATGAGGTGCTGCTGGCCCACGATGTCATCGATGGTCCTGGGGCGGAGTCTCGCCGGCAAAGGCTGAGGCACCTTATGTTCGAATAACGTTACCTGTTCGTTCATGGGCAGGTCAATCTCTCCCCTCGTGTTTCGCGATGATCTCCTCCAGGCGGCGAACCAGCCGCTCCGGATCCTTGCCCACCTTCTTGCTCAGATCTTCGATGGTGGCATTCTTCATGAAGATCCGACCCATGGTGGAATCCAGCAGTTTGAACCGGGGATTGATCTCCGTCAGTTCGTCGGCCAGCCAGGGGTAGGCGTCGAGTATATCCATCAGTTTGGTGTCCTTCGTAATGTCCATGTCTGTCCTTTCTTCCTTATTTCCGTCCCGGCAGCCGCATTCGGGGCATGGTAAACTCCAGGCCCATGATCATGCGTATCAGCCAGATAAAGAAAATCAGTGTGGCGATGGGGATGACGCAGGATGTGACGATGAGGACCGCTATGGACTGGACGTAGCTGTTCACCGTGTCCTCCAGTTCATCCAGCTGGCCGGTCACGCCACCTTTGACTTTGTTGAAGAAGTTCTTCAGGGCGTTCTCGTCCTCCCCGTCTCCCGTCTTGTCCCGGATATCCTGAGTGTTCTTCTTCGCCTTATCGATGGTCTGCTCCATGGTGGCCTGGTAGCTGTCGTCGATCATGCCCGAGAGGACAACGCTGACCGGCACCAGGGCGAAGATGATCAGGGCGAAGCAGATCAGCTTGATCATGATGGTCCTCAGCTTGTCGTTGGCCAGCATCACGTTCACCGCAAGGCCCAGACAGCAGATGGGAATGAAGATCTTGAAGGCCAGCATGCCGGTAATGGTCACCAGCCATTTCTCCAGGTAGAGGGCCGACAGGATGAAGAGAAAGTAGGTCCCCATGTCCGCCAGATTTTCCGCTACCGGCGTACAGGCGTCCCCGGGAATGAAGCTGATAGCCGACGACAGAGCCGTCGCTCCGCCGGTCAGTTTCAGCACCGTCTCGCTCTTCTCATCGAGAGCAGCCAAAGTCCCGCCGAAATGCGCCGCATCCGAGGCATAAGGGGCGATCAGAAAAAATGAGATCGCCGCGATGACGACAAACACACAGATCCCTATGATCTTTTTTCTGGTCCATTCCATATGGTCTTCCTCCTGCCAGAAGTATACTCCTTTCAGGGGATTCTGTCCAACCTCCGGGCCGGCAAAAACCTTCTTTCTGTGTGACCTGATCACGGTAGGAGGTTTGGGGGCGTGGTATACTTCAGTCAGGATCGGATCAGGAGGATCCGGTCGCCAGAGGAAAAGGAAAGGAGGTCCGAAATGAAGATCCAGTTATCCGACAACATCCGTGAAACCGTTCGCAAAAAAGATCTGGGCGGATTGGTCGTCACCACGAAGAAGTCCTGCAGCTGCTGCGGATCCTTCGAGAACATGAACACCCAGCTGGTCTCCCGGGCCCGCATGGATGAGCTGAAAAAGGAAGATTACACCGCCCACGACGCGGAGGGCGTCACCGTCCTCTTCTCCAATCGGCTCAACGTCGGCGATGAGGTCAGCATCAAGATGCTTTCCCTGCCGGGGATCAAGACTTTTTCCGTATCCGGGATCGAACCCGTGATCACAGCCTGCCGCCCCAGTTGACAGGGACCGGCAACGAGAATATGATGAAGAAAAAAACGGAGGTAAGAACAATGCTGAAAATGATGAGATGCAATCACTGCGGAAACATGGTCGTTTCCATCAAAGAAGCCGGCGTACCCATCGTCTGCTGCGGAGAAAACATGGAAGTCCTGGAGCCCAACACCGTGGACGCGGCTCAGGAAAAGCACGTGCCTGAAGTAGGCGTGGCCGGAGATTACGTCACCGTGAAGGTGGGCAGCGTAGAGCACCCCATGACCGAGGAACACTACATCACCCACATCATCCTGGAGACGGACAAAGGCTATCAGATCGCCCGCCTGACTCCTCAGGACAAGCCGGAAGCCACCTTCGCTCTGGCCGGCGGCGCCAAGGCGGTTGCCGTCTACGAGTACTGCAATCTCCACGGCTTGTGGAAGAAAGAACTGTAAAGCCTATGAAGATCCCCTGCGGGATCTCCACTCTTTCGAAAAAAGGAGCTGTTCCAACGAACCGCTCCTTTTTTTATTTTGATCACCATGCCGGCCCCTGCCTTTGCAGGTCCGGTCGTTTACAGGATCTCCAGGCTCTCCGCCCAGGCCTTCAGCTCCTCTGTGGGTTCCGACGTCTTCACCAGCCGGCCGCCGACGATCTCCGCGCCGGGGACGATGGGCTGAAGCTTCGCCGCCGTCTTGCCCATGCCGCTTCCGCCTGAGGTGGCAAAGAGGGCGATCTTCTTGCCGGCAAGATCGTACCCTTTCAGGAAAGTCGTGACCACGTTGGGAGCTCCGGCGTACCAGATGGGAAAGCCCACGAAGACCACGTCGTAGTCCTCCATGTTCTCCACGCTGCCCCGGACGGGCACGTCTTTCTTGCCGATCTTTTCCTTGTTGCACCGGGCCAGAGGATTGGCCCAGCGAAGATCCGCCTTGGTGTACAGTTTCTCCGGCCGGATCTCGAACACGTCCGCGCCGATGGCTTCCGCCAGCCGTTCAGCCACGCCGGCGGTATTTCCCTCTGCGCTGAAATAGGTTACCAGTACCTTGCTCATCCTTCTCTACCTCCTTTTTGTTTCCCTTTCGGCCTACCCCCCTCAGATCACCTGGATCTGACAGGACCGCATGGTCTCCAGAGCCGCTTCATGCTTTTCCGGTGTTACTCCGGCGCAGCAGGAAGAGTCTACGGTGATATCCACTTCCGGCATGGCTGCTTTCAGAAGCAGGGCGTTGGAGACGACGCAGATGTCCGTGCAAAGGCCGACCAGTTCCACGGAGATCTCCTCTTTTTCCGAGATCGCACGGATGTCCTCCATGAGGCGGATGCTGCCGAAGGTGGGCTTCTCGTAGATGTTGGCCCCCTTCAGCGCCTCGGCCAGTTCCTCACGGACCTCCCAGCCTTTGGTCCCCCGGATGCAGTGCTCCACGGGAAGGTAGGTCCCCTCCCGTGTCTCCATGTAATCCCCTTCGTGGGTATCCATGGTCACGTACACATTCTCCGGTTCGAATTCTGCGATCTTATTCTTCACATTGTCGACGATGGTCTGGGCCTCTTCGGTCCCCAGGGATCCATCGATGAAGTCGTTTTGCATGTCGACGACGACCAGTATCTTTTTCATGGTTCCTCCTCGCTGCCTGCGGGGCAGGGCTTTCGTAAAACGGTTTCCTCTATTTTACGACAATTTGCCCATCTTGTCACCTGTCTATTACGGATCTGGACTGGGGCTCGTCAACCCTCCGCCCCGGATCTGGACTGGGGCAGGAGATCCCGGATCCCCTTCCATACCCGGATGGCCACCTTGGGGTCATTCATGGTGTACAGGTGGATGCCGTCCACCTCGTTTTTGATCAGGTCTCTGGCCTGGTCGATGGCATATTCGATCCCCGCTTCATAGAGCCCTTCCGGATCGTGCTCGTACCGGCCGATCATGGCGGTGAAGTCGTGGGGAAGGCTGGCTCCGGAGAGTTGGACCGTCTTTTCGATCTGGCTGGATTTGACGATGGGCATGATCCCGGCGGAAACGGGAACGTTGATCCCCATGCTCCTGGCTCTGCCCAGGAAGTCGTAGAAGGCGGTGTTGTCGAAGAACAGCTGGGTGATCAGCACCCGCACGCCGGCTCCGATCTTGTACTTCAGGTTCTGGATGTCGCTCTCCAGACTTTTGCTCTGGTAGTGGCCTTCCGGGTAGCAGGCCCCCAGGATCTCCAGCTGACCGCTGCACTCTCTCTGGATCTCGATGGCCAGCTCATTGGCGTGGCGAAACTCCCGACGGATGTCCTCTCCGGGAACGATGTCTCCCCGAAGGGCCATGACGTTCTGGATGTCTGCCTCACGGAAACGGCCGATCATCTCCCGCACGTCCTCCCGGGTGGAGTTGACGCAGGTCAGGTGGGCCACCGTCTCGATGTCGTACTCCCGCTTGATGGTGGAAGCGATCTCGCAGGTGGAATTATCGGCGATGTTTCCCCCGGCGCCGTAGGTCACGCTGATGAAGTCCGGCCGGCAGTCGGACAGCCGTTCCACCGCCTCGTAGAGAGACTCCATGTTGGACTTTCTCTTGGGCGGAAAGATCTCCAGGGAAAATACGGGTTTCTTTTCTTTATACAGTTCAGGGATACGCATGTTTCTTCGCCGGGGATCGGCCCGGCGCTCCTTTCTCCAAATACTCCTTTATTGCTT
>CADBQT010000152.1 GCA_902796875.1 uncultured Eubacteriales bacterium | reverse complement strand
CGAAGGTCCGCGTTGTCCTGGCGAAGCAGCAGGCGGTATTCTGCCCGGCTGGTCATGATCCGGTAGGGCTCGTTGGTCCCCTTGGTGATCAGATCGTCGATGAGGACACCGATATAGGCTTCGTTTCTTCCCAGGATCAGAGGGTCTTTACCGTCGATCTTAAGGCAGGCGTTGATCCCCGCCATCAGGCCCTGGGCCGCCGCTTCCTCGTAGCCGGAGCTGCCGTTGAACTGGCCGGCGCAAAACAGATCGTCGATCCGGCGGTTCTCCAAACTGGCTTTAAGCTCCAGAGGATCGATGCAGTCGTACTCGATGGCGTAGGCCGGACGGACGATGATCAGATCCTCCAGGCCTTCGATGGTCCGGTAAAACCGGCCCTGTACATCCTCGGGAAGACTGGAAGACATGCCCTGGATGTAGACTTCATCCGTATGAAGACCTTCCGGCTCGATGAAGAGCTGGTGGCGGGCACGGTCGGGAAAACGATGGATCTTATCTTCGATGGAAGGGCAGTACCGGGGACCGACGCCCTCGATCTTGCCGCCCAGCATGGCGGACCGGTGGAAATTGTCCCGGATCACCTGGTGGGTCGCATCGTTGGTATAGGTCAGCCAGCAGTCCACCTGATCCTGCTCGAGGGAATCATTCATGAAGGAGAAGGGGACGATGGGAGTGTCTCCCTGCTGACGGATCATCCGGTCGTAGTGAAGACTCTGGCCCAGGGCTCTTGCCGGTGTTCCCGTCTTGAAGCGGCGCATGGGCAGGCCGTATTCACGAAGGCGTGCGGCCAGTTCTTTGGAGGGGGCCAGTCCGTTGGGGCCGCTTTCGCAGACACTGTCCCCGATGAAGACCTTGCCACCAAGGAAGGTCCCCGTGGCCAGGATCACCGCCTTTGCACGGTATTCGGCGCCCGTGCGAAGGACCACGCCACAGGCCTTTCCTTCCTCCATGAGAAGGTCCACTGCCTCGCCCTGTTTCAGGTCGAGTAGGGGTTCCTGCTCCAGGGTCTTTTTCATCTCCAGATGATAGGCGGTCTTATCCGCCTGGGCCCTGAGGGAATGGACGGCGGGGCCTTTGGCCGTGTTGAGCATCCGGCTCTGGATAAAGGTCCGGTCGATGTTCAGACCCATCTGGCCGCCGAGAGCGTCGATCTCCCGGACCAGATGGCCTTTGCCCGTGCCGCCGATGGAGGGGTTGCAGGCCATCATGGCCACCGCCTCCAGGTTGATGGAGAGCATGAGGGTGCGCTTACCCATTCTGGCCGCAGCAAGTCCCGCCTCGCAGCCGGCATGACCGGCGCCGATGACGATGATGTCGTATTCTCCCATTGGATAACGGTCCATAAAATGCTCCCTTTATTTTCCCAGACAGAACCGGGAAAAGACTTCGTCGAGTATATCCGCAGAGGCGGTATCTCCGATGATCTCACCCAGATGATCCCAGGCGCTTCGCACGTCCAGTTCCACCAGCTCCAGTGGCTCTCCCCGGGCCACGGCATCGTAGGCCTGGTCCAGGTCCGCCTTTGCCTTTCGGAGAAGGTCCAGATGGCGCACGTTGGTCACCATCTCGCTGGTCTCCTGGACCACCTTCCCGGAAAAGACCATGTCCTCGATCCGGTCTTCGATCCGATCGATCCCGTCCCCCGTAAGGGCGGAGGTGAAAAGGATGTCTTCATCCGCCGCATAGGGGATGATGTCCTCCCGGCCGATGCGAAGGTCCTGATCCATTTTGTTGATCACGATGAGGGCCTTTCGGTCGCGAAGAAGTTCCAAAAGCTGACGGTCTTCTTCTGTGAGATCCTCTCCGCCGTCCAGGATGAGGATGATCAGGTCCGCCCGGTTAAAGGCGTCCTTGCTTCTCTGGATCCCCATCTGTTCCACCACGTCCCGGGTGTCGTGGATCCCCGCCGTGTCCGTCAGGTTCACCGGAATCCCCCGAATGGTCATGGATTCCTGGATGGTGTCCCGGGTGGTCCCGGGAATATCGGTGACGATGGCCCGCTCCTGCTTGAGCAGGGCGTTGAGAAGGGAGGACTTGCCCACGTTGGGCCGGCCGCAGATGGTCACCGCCAGGCCCTCCCGGATCATCCTGCCCGTGTCGGCGGAAGCAATGAGTTTCTCAAGCCCATCGCTTACCGGCGATATACGGTCAGAAAGCTGATGCAAGGTGATCTCTTCGATGTCTTCGTCCGGGTAATCCAGGTTGACGGTGATGTCCACCAGGGCGTCCATGAGCTGGCTCCTCAAATCTCCGATGGAACGGGAAAGACTCCCGCCAAGCTGGCTCATGGCCACATCGAATCCCCGATCGCTCCTGGCCTTGACCACGTCCATGACCGCCTCCGCCTGAGAGAGATCCAGCCTCCCGCTTAAGAACGCCCGTTTGGTGAATTCTCCCGGCTCCGCCGGACGGACGTCATTCTCATAGATCAGACTCAGGGCATTTCGCAGGGAGATCATGCTGCCGTGGCAGTGGATCTCCGCCACGTCCTCTCCCGTATAGGTGGCCGGTCCCTTCATGAACACCGCCAGACATTCGTCGACGACGTGATCCTTCTTCCGGTCGATGATCCTGCCGTAGCAGAGCATGCGATTTTCGGCATCCGATTTGTCGGACGCCGCCTCGAAAATCTCTTCCAGAACGGGAAGAGCCCGCTCTCCGCTGATCCTTATGATGCCGATCCCGCCTTCTCCGAAGGGGGTGGCGATGGCTGCAATCGTGTCTTCCATGCCTTTTCCTGTGAAAAAACAAGGTCCGCAAACCCGCGGACCTTCTCGTTATCGTTTATTTCTTTTCGATGATGACTCTCCGGTAAGGCTCTTCTCCTTCGCTTCTGGTATCCACGTCCGGGTGCTGCTGGAGAGTGGAGTGTATCACCTTTCTCTCGTAGGGGTTCATGGGCTCCAGACGGACGAACTTGCCGGTCCTCACTGCCTTTGCAGCCAGGCGGTTGGCCAGCTGCTCCAGGGTCTTCTGTCTCTTGGACCGGTAATTCTCCGCGTCCATGACCACCTTGATATAGTTGTCCTTGTTCTTGTTGACCACCAGGCTGGTCAGGTACTGGACCGCATCCAGGGTCTGGCCTCTCTTGCCGATGATGGTCCGGGCGTCGTCTCCGCTCATCTCGATGTAGACCAGATCCTCTCCGGTGCACACCTTGAAGTCCAGGGTCAGACCCATCCGATCCGTGATCCCACGGAGGAAGGTGAGGGCTTCGTGCTCCTCCACTTCGGTGAGGGAATCCTTATCGATGCCGTCCAGAGCGATGTTCTCGGCGGCGGTGTATTCCGTCACTTCGACCTTCCGATCCCGGTTTCTTCCCCGGTCTCTGTTCCGGTCTCTTCCGCCTTTTCTGTCACGATGGCGGGGCTTTCTCTCTTCACGGTCTCTGTCGCCCAGGTCTTCTTCGCTGACTTCCTGCTTATCCACGGGGCCCCATTCCTTTTTCTTTTCCACGGCGGGCGCCTCATCGGCTTCATTTGCGGATCCTCCATCGTCGATGGCATCCACTCTGATCTTGGCCAGCTTGGATCCGATCCCGAAGAATCCACGGGAAGGCTCTTCGATGACGGTGACCTTGACCTGGTCTTCCGTCAGCTTCATTTCTTTCAGCGCGTAATCCAGCGCCTCCTCTACGCTAACTCCCCATTTTTCCATAGATTTCATCTTGCGTATATCCTCCAATTGCCGAACCCTACTGATTCAGCTTCTTTTCCAGCTTCTCTCTGATCTTTCTCTCTTCCGATTCTCTCTTCATCTTCTTCCGGATGGTGGACATGTGGATGTTGAAGAAAATCTGGATGATCTGGCTGATCGCCCAGTAAAGGGCCAGCCCCGACGGGAATGACCTTGCCATCCAAAGGATCATCAGGGGGAAGACGTACTGCATCATCTTCATCATTCCTGCCATCTGGTTGGCCGATGCGCCCGTGTCCTGCAGAGCCCTGTTCATGGTAAAGGCAATGAAGGTGGCGATGCCGGCGATGATGGGAAGGATCCAGGGGTCAGGCTGGCTCAGGTCTTTGATCCACATAAAGGATTCGTGGAAGGCGAATATCATGTCGCTGTTCCCATTCGGGATGTACCGCATGGGGTTTCTCAGCAGCGCGAAGAGACCCATGATGATCGGCATCTGAATGAGCATAGGAAGGCAGCCCCCCATAGGATTGAATTTCTCCTCCTTGTAGAGCTCCTGCATCTTGATATTCATGGTTTCCTGATCATTGGCGTATTTGTTCTGGATCTCCTGCATCTTGGGCTGCAGGTCCGCCATACGCGTCGTCGATTTGATCTGCTTGATGTACAGAGGGTACAGGCAGAGCTTTACGATGACGGTAAAGATAATGATCGAGATTCCGTAGTTTCCAACAAATCCATACAGCAGGTTGAGAAGCAAACCGAGAGGTTTCGCTATAATCCCTAAAACTGTATACATAAATTCCTCCTATTTTAAGGGGTCGTATCCACCCGGGTGGAAAGGGTGGCATTTCAGCAGCCTTCGAATACCCAGATAGCTTCCCTTAAAAAATCCATACTTCTCCAGGGCCTGAAGAAAATAGACAGAACAGGTGGGATAGAACCGACATGTCGGCGGAAACAGAGGGGATATGAACTTTTGATAGAATCGAATGATTCCCATCAGAACATACTTCATTTTATTTTTCCCCGGTGCGGGAAAGGAGCTTGAGTCGCCGAAGTCCTTTTTCGACGGAGGCTTTTACCTCACCGCACGATCTATTGTTGATGGTATTTCTGGCGATGATGATGATATCGTATCCGGGAGGGACATCCCTCTCGAATTCCTTCCAGCTTTCTCTCATCAGGCGCTTGGCCCGGTTTCGCTGGACGGCGTTTCCCACTTTTCGACTGGCCAGAAATGCTGTTCTGTTATAGGCTAATCCGTTACTGAGATAAAAAAGGACGACGTACCGGTCGGCAACCGATTTGCCTTTGCGGTAGATCTTCTGAAAGTCACTCTTTCTTCTCAGTATCTCCTTCTTCAGCATTTTCCCTTTTCATACAAAAAGACCACTACTTGCGGTCTCTATGCTGACAGTACCTTTCTGCCTCTCTTACGTCTTCTCTTCAGGACGTTTCTGCCGTTCTTTGTTTTCATTCTTTTCCGGAATCCGTGTTCCTTCTTTCTCTGCCGCTTCTTCGGCTGGTAAGTCATTTTCATAGACTGCTCCTCACTTTCTTTTTTTCCATAAATCTCAATTTCAATTTATGCGCATTAGCCTATACATTATATATATATGAAAAATCAGTGTCAATTTATTTTTCTCTTAAGACCCAAACACTATATCTCGTTGTATTTGTGGAAACTATGCACAAAATTATCCACTGGTTGTGGATAACATCTTCCAGCGCCTGAAATATTTAAAAAAATCCTCAACAGGTCGCTGTGGATATTTCTTTTTGTCTTTTCTCATCCCGGCTTTTTTGGTATGATGATGATGTTCATTTTTCAAAGGAAGTTGTGTTTATGAGAGAACCTATTGATCAGGCAAAATGGGATGAAACTTTGAATGTGATCAAAGGAATGATCACGGATGTCAGTTACCGTACCTGGATTTCCCCCTTGAAACCCTTGGAAAAGGATGACGAGCAGGGGACATTTTCATTGGCGTGCACGGAAAGCTTTAAGGCCAACCTGATCCGCCAGCGGTATCTGACGGAGATCGAAAACGCGGTGGCTTCCGTATTCGACCGGAAATACCGGGTCATCATCTCTCATAAATCGGATGAAGAGATCAAGAACATCCGGGAAAAGAAGACCATTTTAAAACCTACGCCGGAGGACTCATTCCGGGAGGAATACTATCTCAATCCCCGGTACACCTTCGATAATTTCATCGTCGGATCCAACAACAACTATGCTCACGCCATCAGCCTGGCGGTGGCAGAATCCCCTGCGGATACCTATAACCCGCTGTTCATTTATGGTGGATCGGGTCTTGGTAAGACCCATCTGATGCATGCCATCGGCAATTTCATCCTTCAGAAGTATCCTTCCAAAAAGGTGCTTTACGTTTCTTCGGAAATGTTCACTACAGAGCTGATCGCAGCGCTGAATGATCCGACCAACCGAAACAGCAAACTTAATTCATTCAAAGAAAAATACCGGACCGTGGATGTTCTTCTCATCGACGATATCCAGTTCATCGAAGGTAAGGACGCTACTCAGCTGGAGTTTTTCCATACCTTTAATACGCTGTATAATCAGCAGAAACAGATCGTCATCTCCAGTGACCGTCAGCCTTCCAAACTTACTCTTCTGGATGATCGTCTTCGTTCCCGTTTCCAGTCGGATATCCTGGCCGATATCCAGCCGCCGGATTTTGAGACCCGAGTGGCTATTCTGCGGCATAAGGCAGAAGAAGAAGGACAGAACCTGGACGATGATTTTCTCCAGGTCATCGATCTGATCGCAGAAAAAGTCAAGTTCAATGTAAGAGAGATGGAAAGCGCCCTGACGAGAGTCATCAGCTTTTCCGCTGTCGATAAGGATAAACCCAAGATCACCGTTGCCTTTGCAAAAAGCAAACTTACGGACATCTTCGATTCACGGGATTCCACCATTACCTGTGAGACCATCAAGACTGCAGTCTGTAAGAAATACGGGATCAAACTGGCGGATATGGACTCCAAAAAGAGAAACAGGGAATATGCCCGTCCCCGGCAGATCGCCATGTATCTGTGCCGGGAGATGACGGATCTTTCCCTTCCTCAGATCGGCCAGTCCTTTGGAGGCAAAGACCATACCACCGTCCTTCATGCCTGCAACAAGGTAGCGGAAGAGATGAAAACCAGCTCATTTTTTGCTGAAGAAGTCCACTCCATCCAGGAGAGCCTTCAGTAAATAATTCGAAGAAATATCATCCACAGCCGATGTGAATAATTTTCTTCGGAAATGCACAGGATGAATTGAATAAAGAAAAGGGCTTTTTCAGGCGGAAGAGAGGTTATCCACCGTTTTCACAGCCCCTACTACTATAACTACTGTAATCTATATTTAAAAATAAGACTTTTTCGGGAGGTTCACATGAAATTCAGATGTAATCAGCAGGTTCTTGCAAAGGCATTGAATACCGTTTCCAAAGCGGTCTCCAATCGAACCACCCTGCCGGTTCTGAAAGGGATCCTGATCCAGGCAAAGGAAAATACCCTGACCATGACTTCGTCCAATCTGGACATCAGCATTCGTCGGGAGATCGACGGAGAGGTAATGGAAGAAGGATCATGTGTCGTTGTCTATAAGCTGTTCAACGATATTATAAGAAAACTCCCCAACGATGATGTGATCATCGAAGAAGAAGGGGAGGATTCGGTAAGGATCTCTTCCAATTCCTCCGAATTCAAAGTGATCACCCTGCCGGTAGATGAATTTCCGGAGATGGGAAAGAGAGAAGAAAACGATCACACCCTTGTTTTCGACAAGGATATTTTCCGGAACATGGTGAGAAAGACGGCTTTCGCAGCCTCAGCGGATGAATCCAAAGGAGTTCTTACCGGGATTCTGACTGAGATCGAAGAAGAAAAGATCTCCATGGTGGCTCTGGATGGATTCCGCCTGGCTCTCGCCAGAGAAAAGATGAAGAGCGAGCGGGCAGAAAGATTCATCATATCCGCCAAAATCATGAGTGAGATCGCCCGGATCATTGCAGAGGATGAAGAGATGACGGATCTGGATATCCACTTGGGCGAAAAGAGAGCGGTCATCAATACGGGAAGAACGGAGATCGTCCTTAGGATCATGGAAGGAGAATTCATCAAATACAGAGACATTATTCCCTCTGACAGTACCACCAGGATCATCGTCGGCCGGGAAATGTTCATGGACAGCATCGAAAGAGCATCCCTTCTGGCCAAAGAAGGGAAAAACAACCTGGTCAAGATCACCGTCAAGGGAGATATGATGACCATCACATCCCGTTCGGAAGAAGGTAATGTGAAAGAGGAAATAGCCATCGACAAGGATGGAAACGATCTGGAGATCGGGTTCAATTCCAAGTACATCATCGAGGTGCTCAAAGAGATCGATGAAGATACCATCACCCTTCATATGAAAACCAGCGTGACGCCCTGCGTCGTCCGCCCGGAAGAGGGAGATTCTTACGAGTATCTGATCCTTCCGGTGAGAATACCCACCATGTAATATGCTGATCAAAGAGATCGAACTGAAAGATTTTCGGAATTACCGGGAACTTACGATCTCCTTCAGCGAGGATGTCAATATTTTTCTGGGTGAAAATGCCCAGGGAAAGACCAACCTCCTGGAGGGGATCTATTTGAATGGAACGGCCAAGTCCTTCAAGACCAGTCGGGATAAGGAAATGGTCCGGTTCGGTCAGGATTACTGTGTGATCAGAAGCCTGGTGGAGTATGGTGATGACGATCACAGGATCGAGATCGCCATCACCAAAGACGGGAAAAAAGCCATCAAGATCGACGGGGTCAAAGTCAGCAGGACTTCCGAGCTTCTTCAGAAACTGTACATCGTTGCCTTTACGCCGGAAGATCTTAAAGTGGTTAAGGAAGACCCCTCCAAGAGAAGGGCCTTCATGGACAGAGAACTCTGTCAGATCCGCCCCGGCTATCTTATGGAACTGAATAACTACAGAAGGACCCTGCGCCAGAGAAACGCCTGTCTAAAGGAGGATTTCACCGACCCGGGTCTTCTGGATATCTGGGATCAGGAACTGGTCATCTCCGGCGGCCGGATCCTGCGCATGAGAAAGGAATTTGTCGAAAGGATCGACGGAATCAGCAAGGATCTTCACAACAAGATCTCCGGAGGACGGGAAAATCTGGAGATCCGCTACGAGACCGACGTGGATGCAGAAGAGGGAAGAGAAGAAGAAGTCTTTTTAAAGGTCCTCCGGGAAAGCCGGGAAAGAGACCTTGCGACCGGAACCACCAATAAAGGTCCCCATCGGGACGATCTGAAGATCTCCGCCGACGATAAGGACCTGAGAAGATTCGGCTCCCAGGGACAGCAGAGGACGGCAGCTCTTTCCCTTAAGCTTTCGGAGATCCGCCTCATCGAAGAGGAAACGGAGGAAAGACCTATTCTCCTCCTGGACGATGTCCTGTCCGAACTGGACAATGAACGGCAAAAATACCTTATCCATTCTCTGGGTGAGAACCAGATGTTCATCACCACAACCGATCTCATAGGCTCCGTCGCCAGGAGCCTCCCCGAAGGTAAGGTCTACCAGATCCATAAAGGGGAAATCAAAGTAGAAATATAAGAAAGAAAGCACGAAATGTTGTACATTGACGATTTTTGTGTTACAATATCGTGTGGTTTACTATGCAAAAAAACAGGAGTGAAATACATGGCAAAACAAGAAAAACCGCAGAAGTATGACGCCCAGCAAATCCAGGTTCTGGAGGGGCTGGAAGCGGTCCGGAAACGGCCGGGAATGTACATCGGCAGTACCGGTACCCGGGGTCTGCATCATCTGGTTTATGAGATCGTGGATAACAGCATCGACGAAGCCCTGGCCGGATACTGCAGCAACATCAAGGTGACCATCCGCAGGGACAACTCCATCATGGTGGAGGATGACGGCCGGGGAATGCCGGTGGATGAGCACCCGAAAATGAAGAAACCTGCCGTGGAGGTCATCCACACGGTCCTCCATGCCGGCGGTAAATTCGGCGGCGGCGGATACAAGGTGTCCGGCGGTCTCCACGGTGTTGGCGCTTCTGTGGTCAACGCTCTGTCCACCCGGATGGAGGTAGAGGTAAGAAGAAACGGCAAGGTCTATAAACAGGCCTACGAATATGGCAAGACGGTGACGCCCCTGGAGGAAGTGGGCAATGCCAGAAAGACGGGATCCAAATCCATCTTCTGGCCGGACCCCACCATCTTCGATGAGGTGGAATTCGACTTCGAGGTCCTGTCCCGCCGACTCCGGGAGATGGCCTTCCTGAACAAGGCCGTCCGCATTTCTTTAAAGGATGAGCGGGAAGGCAAGAAAAAAGAAGAAGAATACTACTATGAAGGCGGCATCAAGGACTACGTCCAGTACATGAACCGGGAGAAGGAAGTCATCCACAAGGACATCGTCTACTTCGAAGTCAAGGAAGCGGAGAGAGAAGTGGAAGTGGCTCTTCAGTACACGGAGAAGTACAATGAGCTGGTCCTTTCCTTTGCCAACAACATCAACACAACGGAAGGCGGATACCACATGGTGGGCTTCAAATCCGCTATGACCCGTGTTTTCAACAACTACGCCAGAAACAACAAGTTCCTCAAAGAGAAGGACGAGGCCCTTACCGGCGAGGACGTGAGAGAGGGCATCACCGCCGTCATCTCCGTCAAGCTGTCGGAGCCCCAGTTCGAGGGACAGACCAAGACCAAGCTGGGCAACAGCGACATGCGGGGCCTGGTGGATACGGTAACGGCGGACTACATGATGGCCTTCCTGGAGGAAAACCCCGCCCAGGCCAAGATCATCATGGAAAAATGCCTCCGTTCCTCCCGGGCCCGTCAGGCCGCCCAGAAGGCGAGAAAGCAGGCCCAGCGGGCCAACTTCCTGGAAGGCAACTCCATGCCGGGTAAACTGGCCGACTGTTCCGAGAAGGATCCGGCCCTCTCCGAGATCTTCCTGGTAGAGGGTGACTCTGCGGGCGGCAGCGCCAAAGAGGGAAGAGACCGGGCCCGTCAGGCCATCCTGGCCCTCCGGGGCAAGATCCTCAACGTGGAAAAGGCACGTCTGGACAAGATCCTGAATTCCGAGGAGATCCGGAACATGATCACCGCCTTTGGATGCGGCATCGGTTCCGACTTCGATATCGAAAAACTCCGCTACCACAAGATCATCATCATGACCGATGCGGACGTGGACGGGGCCCATATCCGGACCCTGCTCCTCACCTTCTTCTATCGGTACATGACGCCCCTCATCGAAAACGGCTTCGTCTACGCGGCCCAGCCGCCACTGTTTCGGGTAAAGAAGGGCAAGGAAGTCCACTACACCTATACGGACAGAGAGCAGGAGAAGCTGATGGCGGAGCTTTCCAAAGGCAAGAGCGGCAAGAAGATCGAGATCCAGAGATACAAGGGTCTTGGCGAGATGGATGCGGAGCAGCTGTGGGAGACCACCATGGACTTCGAGACCCGCACCCTGATCCAGATCACCGTGGAGGACGCCTCCGCGGCGGACGAGATCTTCACCACCCTCATGGGAGACAAGGTCCCGCCGAGAAAGAAATTCATCGAAGACCATGCGGTCTACGCTAACCTGGACATTTAAGATTCCTGCAGGATCAGCAGAAGAAAGAGGAAAAGATCAATGACGACAACTCTTCTGGAAGACCAGAAAATCATTCAGCACGAGATCCACGACGAGATGAAGAACTCCTACATCGATTACGCCATGAGCGTTATCGTGGGCAGAGCTCTTCCCGACGTCAGGGACGGACTTAAACCGGTACACCGGAGGATCCTCTACGGCATGAGCGATCTGGGGATCACCCCGGATAAGCCTCACAGGAAATCCGCCCGTATCGTCGGTGATGTCATGGGTAAGTTCCATCCCCACGGGGACTCCTCCATCTACGAGGCGATGGTCAAGATGGCTCAGCCCTTTGCGACCCGTTATCCTCTGGTGGACGGACACGGAAATTTCGGATCCATCGACGGGGACGGCGCCGCGGCCATGCGGTACACGGAGGCGAGAATGTCGCCCTTCGCCCTGCAGATGCTTCGGGATATCGACAAAGACACGGTGGACTTCATCCCCAACTTCGACGAAGAGGAGATGGAGCCTGTGGTCCTGCCCTCCCGGGTGCCCAACCTGCTCATCAACGGCAGCAACGGTATCGCCGTCGGCATGGCCACGTCCATCCCGCCCCATAACCTGGGGGAGGTGATCGACGGCGCCGTGAAGATGATCGACGACGATGACTGCACGGTGGAAGATCTGATCAAGATCATCAAGGGACCGGACTTCCCCACGGGCGCCCAGATTTTGGGACGCAAAGGCCTTGAAGAAGCCTACCGGACAGGCCAGGGCAAAGTGCAGGTCCGGGCGGTTGCGGAAATCGAAGAGACCACCCGAGGCAAATCCCAGATCGTCATCACCGAGATCCCCTATCAGGTGAACAAGGCCAGGATGCTGGAAAAGATCGGGGAGATGGTCCGGGACAAGAAGATCGATGGTATATCGGCGATGCGCGATGAGTCCAGCCGCAAAGGCCTTCGGATCGTCATCGAGCTGAAGCGGGATGCCAATCCCAACGTGACCCTGAACAAACTGTACAAGCAGTCCCAGCTCCAGGAAAACTACAGCATGATCATGCTGGCCCTGGTGGACGGACAGCCCAAGATCCTGAATCTCTACGAGATCCTGGATGAATACCTGAAGCACCAGAAGAACGTAGTCACCCGGAGGACCCAGTTCGACCTGAAGAAGGCGGAAGACCGGGCCCACATCCTGGAAGGTCTGCGGATCGCTTTGGACAACATCGACGAGATCATCGCCACCATCAGAAAGAGCTACGACAACGCCAAAGAAAAACTGATGGAAAAGTTCGGCCTCACGGAGATCCAGGCCCAGGCGATCCTGGATATGCGTCTTGCCCGGCTGCAGGGTCTGGAGCGGGAGAAGATCGAGGACGAGTACGAAGAGCTGTGCAAGCGGATCGCTTACTTCAAGGAACTCCTCGCCGATGAGAAGAAGATCATGGGCGTGGTCAAGGAAGAGCTCCTGGAGATCCGGAAGAAGTGGGCCGACAAGCGGCGGACCGTGATCACCCAGGATACGGGAGAAATGGACATCGAGGATCTCATCGAGGAGATGCAGGTGGCCATCACCCAGACTCACCTGGGTTATCTGAAGCGGCTGCCGGCGGATACCTACCGGACCCAGAGAAGGGGAGGTAAGGGGATCACCGGTCTCACCACGAGGGAAAACGACTTCGTTCGGGATCTGATCATGTGCTCCACCCACGATGAGCTCATGTTCTTTACCAACACCGGTAAGGTCCACAAGATCCGGGCCTTCGAGATCCCCGAGGCCAAGCGAACGGCCAAGGGCACTCCGGCGGTCAACTTCCTGAACCTGATGCAGCGGGAGCGGATCACCACCATCATTCCCTTCCGGGATTTCAAGGATGACAAATACCTGATCGCCGTGACCAAGAAGGGCACCATCAAGAAGACGGCTATCTCCCAGTTCGACAGCAACCGGAAGACGGGCCTCATCGCCATAAACCTTCGGGACGGCGACGAACTGGTGGGCATCAAGCAGACCACGGGTACGGATACGGTGATCATCATCACCAAGAACGGCAAATGCATCTCCTTCTCCGAAGGGGACGTGCGGCCCATGGGCAGAAGCGCCGCAGGCGTCAGGGCCATCAAGCTGGAAGGGGATGACGAGGTCGTCTCCATGCAGCTGGTCCAGCCGGGCGAGAAGCTGATGGTCGTCACCAGCAAGGGCTTCGGCAAGCGGACATTGGTGGACGAATACCGGATCCAGTCCAGAGGCGGCAAAGGCCTGCTGACCTACGATAAGAGCAAGTTCAAGGAGACGGGACCCCTCATCGGCGCGGAAGTGGTCAGCGACGAAGACGAGGTGATCCTCATCAACTCCGAGGGCACGGTCATCCGGATCCAGGCAGGCGAAGTTTCCGTATTAAGCCGGGCCACCAAGGGCGTGAAGATCATGCGGGCCGGAGAGGACGTGGAGATCATCTCCATGGCCAAGGTGATCAACGAAGAGGAATCGGCGAAGAACGCCGAGCTGGCCCAGAAGAAGAAAAAAGAAAAGAAGGCGGCGGAAGCCAAAGCCAAAAAAGAAAAGGAAGAAAAACCGTCCTCCGAAGATGACAGCGAGCAGACGGAAATGAAGATCAACCTCTACGATCCCGATAAGGAATGATCCCGGAGAGAATAAGAGAAAAAGAGGACGGAGGAAAGTTCATGAAACGTGTTTTTTCCGGCGTGCAGCCGACAGGAAACATACATATCGGCAATTACCTGGGCGCCCTGAAGCAGTTCGTCGATCTGCAGGAGGATCATGAGTGCATCTACTGCATCGTCGACGAGCACGCCATCACCCTGCCCCAGGATCCCCAGGAGCTGAGAAACCACATCCTGGATGTGGCGGCCCTTTATCTGGCCATCGGCATCGATCCCAAGAAGTCCATCATCTTCGTCCAGTCGGACGTGAGTGGACATGCGGAGCTGGGATGGGTCCTGTGCTGCAACTGCTACACGGGAGAGCTTTCCCGGATGACCCAGTTCAAGGCCAAGAGCGGCGGACAGGAATCGGTAGGCACCGGCCTGCTCACCTATCCGGTCCTCATGGCGGCGGACATCCTCCTCTACGATACGGACGTGGTCCCCGTGGGCAACGACCAGAAACAGCACATCGAGCTTTGCCGGGACATCGCCATCCGGGTCAACCACCGTTTCAAGGACACCTTCGTGGTGCCCGAGGGCCGGTTCATGAAGGCCGGCGCCCGGATCATGGCTCTGGACGATCCCACGGCCAAGATGAGCAAAAGCGCAGAGGCGATCCACAGCCGGATCTCACTGCTGGACGAAGACAACAAGATCAAGAAATCCATCATGCGGGCGACCACCGACTCCGATGGGGAGATCCGTTTCGATCCGGAGGCCAAGCCCGGAGTCAGCAACCTGCTGAACATTTACAGCGCCTTCTCCGGCGAGGAAGTGGAAGCCGTGGCAGCCCACTTTGCCGGCAAAGGATACGGCGACCTGAAAAAAGAACTGGTGGCCGTGGCACAGGAAGCCCTGGCGCCCATCAAGAAGAACTACGAAGAGATCCGCCATTCGGAGGAACTGAAAATGACCCTCCGGGACGGCGCGGAACGTGCCGGTGCCATCGCAGAGAAGACCATGAAGCGGGTGCGGGACACCTTCGGATTGGGATTCTGAGCAGACTCTGGTCTCAACTCTTCTCCGCTTTTGCGGCCAGTTCTCTGACCCCGTCACATACGATTTTTTCCACCCGGTCGTTGAGCTCACGCTCTTCCTGCCGGGTGAGTTTTTTTGTTTCGATGGGTTCGTGGATCATGATCCGAATGGTCGCAGGAGATAGAACTCCCGTCTCCTCGAACATGTGCCAGGTCCCGTCGATGGAAAAGGGCACGATGGGAACGGCCGCCCGGGTGGCCAGCTTGAGAGACCCCTTCATGAAAGGCCCCGGCGTGGAGCACCTGGCCCGGGTGCCTTCGGGGAAGATCACCAGAGAATAACCCCGTTTCAGAAGTTCGACGCCCTGCTTGATTGTCTCCAGAGAAGACCGGGGATCGTCCCGCTCGATGAAGACGCTGCGGATGCGGGCCATCCAGGGTCCGTAAAGGGGGATCTTGGACAGCTCCTGCTTGGCCACGAAGCCGAACTGGAATTTGCGGAAGGCGGCAAAGCAGGCCGCGATGTCCGCATACCCCTGATGGTTTCCCACCAGGACCACGGGACCGGAGTCGGGAAGGTTATCTTCTCCCTCCACCTCCAGGGTGCAGCCGAACATATCCAGGACCCGGGGGCCCCAGTCGGTGGTGGCGCCCAGGATCACCGCCCGTTCCGCCTCATCGTCTCCCGCCGCCTTTGCCGCTTCGATCCGGCGGCGATAGGGACGGAAATACTTGAGACAGTAGATGAGTTTGGCAAAACCGGGTAAATTGGGTAGAATTTTCATAGAAAGACCTCACATCTTTGATACAATACAGTATATCATATTTCCGAGAGGATGAAGGAATGAAAAGAGAGACGGTACTGGCGATAAGAAGGATAGTCCTGGGCATCAGCGCAGGGGCGTTCGTGTCCCTGATCATTTTGGTGGCCATGGAGTCCGCAGGGGCGCTGGACGATCCCATCCGCCATGCTTTCTATGCCATGAGAAGCGAGGCCCTTACGGTGGTCATCACCTG
>CADBQT010000151.1 GCA_902796875.1 uncultured Eubacteriales bacterium | reverse complement strand
GTTCACGTCCAGGATCTCCGCTCCCGCGTCCGCCTGCTCGATGGCCTGGCCCAGGACGTAGTCCAGTTCCCCGTCAATGAGGGCCTGCTTCATCCGCTTCTTACCCGTGGGGTTCAGCCGCTCGCCGATGACGGTGACGTGGTCCGCCCGGACCACCCGGCTCCGACTGGCCAGTTTCGGGGCGGCGTCTTGCGGGGATGCCGGTTTTGCCGGGGTGCCTTTTCGGGCCCGGGCCTTCTCCGCCAGCAGCCGGATGTACTCCGGATCCGTTCCGCAGCATCCGCCTGCCATGGACACGCCTGCGTCCAGGAACCCTTCCATAAGGGAGGCGAATTCCTCCGCTCCGATGTCGTATGCTCCCGTGGCCGGATCCGGCAGCCCCGCGTTGGGCTTGGCAAAGACCGGAATGTCCGTATATTCCATGAGTTCCCGGATCATGGGCAGGATCTGGGCCGGCCCAAGGGAACAGTTGATCCCCATGGCGTCCACGCCCAAAGCCTCCAAAGTCACGGCCATGGCCTCCAGGCTGGTTCCGGTAAAGGTCCGGCCTCCCTCGTCGAAGGACATGGAGACGATCACCGGCAGGTCGCAGTTTTCCCGGACCGCCAGCACCGCCGCCCGTACTTCGTAGAGATCGGTCATGGTCTCGATGGCTACCAGGTCGGCCCCTGCCTTTGCGCCGGCGAGAACCAGCGTCCGGTAGGTCTCCACCGCCTCCTCGAAAGAGAGGGCGCCCATGGGCTCGAGCATCTCCCCCAAAGGCCCCAGATCCAGGGCGACGTAAACCTGCCGGCCGGATTTTTCCGCCTCGGCTATGACCTTGGCCGCCGGAGCCAGCAGTCTGCAGATGTCCTCCTCGATCTTGTCTCCCCGTTCGTGGATGCGATGGCGATTTACCGTAAAAACCGGACCGTAGATAATGTCGGCGCCTGCCTGAACGTACTGGCGGTGGATGTCCTCGATGACCTCCGGATGAGCCAGCAGATAGTCGTTCTGGTTTTCGTCCGATCCCATCCCCGCTTTCTGGAGCATGGTGCCCATGGCGCCGTCGAGAATGTACCGCCGGTTATTGAAATCAAGACTCATGTGTTTTTCTCCCTCATTTTCTCTCTGCCGTTGATTATACTCTACTCCGGCCCCGCCGTCTATATGATGAAGATGGAGATTGTGTGATGAATTTCCAGAAAATGGTTGACATATTTTGGAAATCGTGGTATCGTCCTGTCGAAAGGGAATTATTGGAAATTATGTCAAAATATGATTATTCCGAAACGCGGCGGTACATCTCGGCGATCCGAGGCATGATCAGCGAAATGCCAGGAGACGTGGATGATGCCCGGGCGGAGGAACTCATCGAGGAATACGTCTTTTCCCGGGAAAAGGCGGCCAGCTGCTCCCATGAGGAGAATCACCGGCTGATCCGCAGGATCTTCCTGACTTTGCGGGGCGAGATGGATATCCTCCAGCCCTATATCGATGACCGCACCATCTCGGAGATCATGGTCAACGGCAAGGACCACATTTTTGTGGAGAGGAACGGGAAGATGGAACGGCTCCCCTTCTCCTTCGACACCACGGAGGATCTGGAGGAACTGATCCGCCGGATCGCCGCCAGGGTGCACCGGGAGATCAACGAGCTCAACCCCATCGTGGACGCCCGGCTCAGCGACGGCTCCCGGGTCAACGCCGTGTTGGGCGCCATCGCGCTGAACGGTCCCATCCTGACCATCCGGAAATTCCCCGACAAAGTCATGAGTATGGGCGACCTGATCCGAAACGGCACCCTGCCGCCGGGTGCGGCGGCGTTCCTGGAGGATCTGGTCCGGGCCCGGTACAACTGCTTCATCTCCGGCGGGACGTCCAGCGGGAAGACGACGTTTCTCAACGTGCTTTCCCAGGCGATCCCTCCCGGGGAGCGGGTCATCGTCATCGAGGACTCCGCCGAGCTTCAGATCCGGCAGGTGGAAAACATCGTCCGGCTGGAGTGCCGAAACGGAAACGTTCAGGGCAGAGGCGAGATCGACATGGCAAGGCTCGTCCGCAACAGCCTGAGGATGCGCCCCGACCGGATCATCATCGGTGAGGTCCGGGGCGCCGAGGTCATGGATATGATCCAGGCCATGAACACGGGACACGCGGGAAGCATGAGCACCGGCCATGCCAACAGCATCGAGGGGATGCTCAAGCGTCTGGAGGCCATGTACCTCCAGGCTGCAGAGATCCCCGTCGGAGCCATCCGAAGCCAGATCGCCGAAAGCATCGACATCATCGTTCACATGAGCCGGTGCCGAAACGGCCGGCGCAGGGTGATGGAGATCGCCGAGCTGGATCAGACCGAAAGCGGCCGGATCCGGACCAACTGTCTCTACCGGCAGGACACGGGGCTTACGGGCAACCGCCTGATCCATGACGCGAAACGGAGGTCGGACAATG
>CADBQT010000150.1 GCA_902796875.1 uncultured Eubacteriales bacterium | reverse complement strand
AGCCCCATGGACGATGAGGAACTTCCCATGGAGGAAGTCTATACCCCGGGGACCAAGACCATCGAAGAGGTGGCCGATTACCTGGGTCTGGAGAAGAAGCAGACCATGAAGGCCCTCCTCTTCGTCACCTATGATGAGAAGGGGGAGGAAGCCGGATACGTGGCGGCCTTCGTCCGGGGAGACCGGGACCTGAACATGACCAAACTGGTCAACGCCCTGGACATTCCGGAGCACGCCATCGAGTTCGCCGATGAGGAGAAGATGGGCGATGCGACCGGCAGCGTAGGCGGATTTACCGGACCGGTGGGACTCCACGACTGCACCATCGTCGTGGACAGCGAGCTTCCGGGACAGAAGAACCTGTGCGCGGGAGCATGCAAGGTGGACCACCACATCAAGAACGTGAACTACGGCAGAGATTACGAGGGAGATATCGTTACGGACATCAAGGTGCTGGCCGAAGGCGAACCCTGCCCCGTCTGCGGTGCTCCCGTCCGGTACGCCCGGGGCATCGAAGTGGGCCAGGTCTTCAAGCTGGGGACCAAGTACAGCGAGTCCATGGGAGCGTTATACAAGGACGAAAACATGGAAGAGCACCCCATCGTCATGGGATGCTATGGCATCGGCATCACCCGGACCATGGCGGCGGTGGTGGAGCAGTATCACGACGACAACGGCATCATCTGGCCCATGTCCGTGGCTCCCTACCACGTGATGATCACCGTGATGAAGCCGGAGGACGAGACCCAGATGGCCCTGGCGGACAAGCTCTACGATCAGCTTACGGCGGGGGGCGTCGAGGTGGTCATGGACGACCGCAGCGAGCGTCCCGGCGTCAAGTTCAAGGATGCGGACCTTCTGGGGATCCCCATCCGGATCACCGTTGGCCGCGGCGCTGCGGACGGCATGGTGGAATACAAGATGCGCCGGGATGCGGACAGGGAAGACCTGACCGCGGAGGCGGCGCTGAAAAAGGCGGTCGACACCGTGGAGGCGGAAAAGACCGGAAGATAAATGGGGAAGCTGTTCATCGAGTTTCTTAAACTGGGACTGTTCACCATCGGGGGAGGCGTAGCCATGATCCCTCAGATGGAGCAGATCGCCGTAAAGGACAATCATTGGCTGACGGAGGAAGAGGTCGTGGACTGCATCGCCGTCAGTCAGTCTCTGCCGGGGATCATCGCCATCAATATGGCCACCTTCATCGGCAGGAAGCTCTACGGCATCCGGGGCGCCATCTGCGCCACGGTGGCTGTGGCGCTGCCGTCCTTTATCATCATCCTGATCGTGGCGGCGGTGCTGGACCAGGTGGGAAACTACCCCTGGCTCACCGGCGCTTTCTTCGGTGTCAAGGCGGCCATCTGCGGATTGATCCTGGTCACCGCCGTAAGGCTGGGCAGGCAGATCCTGCGGACCCCCTTCGACTGGATCCTGATGATCGGCGCCCTGGGGGCCATTGCCTTTGCGGGGATCAACGCCGTATGGGTCATTCTGGCGGCAGGGATCGCCGGGATCGTCCGTTCGGTGATCCGAAGCGGCGGGGAGGTGAAGAGATGACGTATCTCATCCTGTTCCTGGCGTTCTTCCGCATCGGCCTCTTCGGATTTGGCGGCGGGCTGGCCATGCTCCCCCTGCTGTATCAGAGCATCCAGCAGTTCGCCTTCATGCCCGCAGAAGAGTTTTCCGACCTGCTGGCCATCTCCCAGGTAACACCGGGCCCTATCATCATCAACGCGGCCACCTATGTGGGTGTTCATGCGGCAGGGATCGGCGGAGCGGCCTGCGCCACCATCGGCGTGATGCTCCCCTCATTCATCATCATGATGATCGTGTCCCGGTTCCTGCAGAAATTCAACGACAATGCCTTGGTGAAGGGGGCCTTCGAAGGCATCCGTCCGGTGACCATCGGGCTGGTCGTTTCCGCGGCCATGTTCGTGGGCCAGGGGGTGCTGGCCAAAGGGGAAGTCATCTCCATGGCCTGGATCCGGGAGGGACTGAGCTACGGCAACCTGATCGGGCTGGGGATCATGGCTCTGGCCATCCTCCTCATGATCATCCCCCGGATGAAGCCCCTTCCCGTCATGCTTTCCATGGCAGGCCTGGGCGCGATCCTGGGGGGCACGGGAGTGCTGGGATAACCGACGGAAACATAGACAAGGATAAGGAGACGCGACATGTGGACTGGCGGAGTGAGAGTGATCCTGCTGGACGAGGATAAGAGAATGCTTCTGGTGCGGCAGCACCACGAGGACCGGGACATCTGGATGGTGCCCGGCGGCCGGATCGAAGAGGGAGAAAACGCGGCGGAGGCGGCGGCCCGGGAAGTGATGGAAGAGACGGGGCTGTCCATCGCCCTGGACGGACTTTTATGGCACGTGGAGGAGGTCTCCTCCCGGGGTCAGCGGTTCGTGAACTTCTTCCTGGCCCATCTGGATGGAGAAGCAAAGGCCCCGGTCCTGGGCACGGACCCGGAACTGGCCGAGGACGCCCAGGTCCTGCGGGAGGTCCGGTTCATGAGCAAGGAGGAGATGGCCAGACTGGAGGTCCTCTATCCCGAGTACCTGAAGGACGAATTCTGGGAGCTGCTGGACAGCGGCAAACTGCAGTACAATGCGTTCCGCATGCGGGACGGGAAGTAATATTCAGGAGGAAAAACTATGAAGTATGTGAGAATCGAAATGGAAAACGGCGATGTGATGAGAGGCGAACTCTATCCGGAGATCGCGCCCATCACGGTGGAGAATTTCATCAAGCTGGTGGAGGACGGCTTCTATGACGGCCTGATCTTTCACCGTGTCATCCCCGGTTTCATGATCCAGGGCGGATGCCCCGACGGCACCGGCATGGGCGGCCCCGGCTGGAACATCAAGGGTGAGTTCGCCTCCAACGGCGTGGCCAACGATCTGAAGCACGAAAGAGGCGTTCTGTCCATGGCCCGTTCCATGATGCCGGATTCCGCCGGATCCCAGTTCTTCATCATGGTGGCCGATGCGCCCCATCTGGACGGGGACTATGCGGCCTTTGGAAAGATCACTGAGGGCATGGAGGCGGCGGATGCCATCGTGAAGCAGCCGAGAAACGCCATGGATAAGCCCAACCAGCCCCAGCGGATGAAGAAGGTGACCATCGAAGAAGAATAATTGGTTAAGTGTTGACAACCCGGATAAAGGGGAGTATCATGTTCACAATTCAATAGCAAACCGATGACGGGGAAGTAAAACTGAGGGACGGTCTCCCAGAGAATCCGGGATGGTGTGATCCGGACAGATGCTGTTTCAGTAAATGGGCCCCGGAGGGCGAGGTGAAAGGCCATGGCCGAGTAGCTGAGACGTGACGCCGACGTTACGGGCGAGGAGTGTGATGGCACTCTGCAGAGTGGACGCAGCGATGCGTCAAACAAGGTGGTACCGCAGGCAAGCGCCTGTCCTTGAATGAGGACAGGTGCTTTTTTTTCTAAGGTGACCACCGCCTTTGCAGAGACTCCGAAAAAGTTTCTGTATCAGTGAAAGGAGTAAGAAAATGACACAGTTTATGGAGATCCCGTACAAGATCTATCTGACGGAAGAGGAGATGCCCAGGGAGTATTACAACGTCCGGGCGGACATGAAGACCAAGCCGGCGCCTTTGCTCAACCCGGGAACGGGCCAGCCCATGACGGCGGAAGAGCTGGAAGCCGTGTTCTGCAAGGAACTGGTGAAGCAGGAGCTGGACAACGACACCCGCTACATCCCCATCCCCCAGGACATCCGGAACTTCTACAAGATGTACCGGCCCTCTCCTCTGGTCCGGGCCTACTGCCTGGAGGAGAAGATGGGCACCCCGGCGAAGATCTACTACAAGTTCGAGGGAAGCAACACCAGCGGAAGCCACAAGCTGAATTCCGCCATCGCTCAGGCCTACTACGCCAATTTGTTGTGCAATGAGGCGGCGACCACCGAGACCGGCGCGGGCCAGTGGGGCACAGCCCTGT
>CADBQT010000149.1 GCA_902796875.1 uncultured Eubacteriales bacterium | reverse complement strand
GGATTTGCGGATCTGGAGGCGGCGGAACGCGCCCAGCGAGGATAGAGGGTATGGCCAAAGGCGGTAAGACAACGGAAGAAAAACTGTATTCCATCGGCGAGGTGAGCAAGATCTGCAACGTCTCCAAGAAGGCGCTGCGGTTTTACGATGAGATCGGGATCATCAGCCCGGACAAGGTGACCAGCAACCACTACCGGTACTATTCCCGCCGGTCCCTCCTGGACCTGACCATCCTGAAATACTACAAGCAGATGGGGTTCAAGCTGGAGGAGATGCGGGCCCTGCTGGAGAGCGAGGAGTACCGCCCCATGGAGCGGGGCTTCCTGGAAAAGATCAACGAACTTCAGGATGAACAGATGGCGGTGAACGTGAAACTGACCTCAGTTCGGGACTGGTATGAGCTGCTGGTGGAAGCCCAGACGGTGATCGAGAATGATGTCCGGGACGTGTCCGTAAAATTTATTGAATCCGAGGATTACGGATTCATGGATCAGACCTTCATCGGCGATGACCGGGAAGCCATCATCAACATCGAATGGACGGACTACCTGACATCCATCGGCAACGAGATCACCGGAGCGGTGAACATCACCTACCCCTCATGGCGGGAGCGGATCGAAGGAACCTGCGACACCATGCGGATCCTCCAGCAGATGATCCTGCCCTGCAAGCCGGAGCAGCAGGTCCAGATGGGCGGGGAGATGATGCTCTCCTGCTACCACATCGGGCCCCATGAGACCATCGGCGAGACCTACGAGAAGATGGAGGAGTGGGCCAGGGACCACGGCTACCGCCTCCGGGAGGATTCCTGGGAGCGGTACGTCACCGACTGCTGGACCACGAAGAACGCGGACATGTATGTGACAGAGGTGCGCATCGGCGCCAGCCGGTAGGCGCGCCTTGCGGGAGCGGCGAGACACGCCGCGTCGCCGGCCCACCGATCAACACACAAAAAACGGCTGCGCCGAAGGGCACAGCCGTTTTGTTATGCGTTTCCGCTTATTTGATGTAGTTGTTGATCAGATCGATCATGTCCTGATCGGACTGATAGTACATCACCAGTTTGCCTTCGCCGTCCAGCTCATAGTGGGACTCTGCGATCAGGCCGTTAGACATGGCGGTGTGAAGTGCCTCGTCCATTTCATGATCTCTGAATGCTCTGAAGTTGCCGTAGACATCCCGCAGTTCATCCTGAACCATGGCACGGCTTCTCTCTTTACCATCCGTATACAGATGCAATACTTCCTGGAATAATGGTCTCATATCTCACACCTCCTAATCCTGCTGCTGGGTAGCCTTGTTCTGGGAGATTGCCAGGATCATGATACCAGCGACCATGACGATAGCTCCGATCCAGCCGACGGCCGGGATCATGAAGCCTTCGTGGCCGAAGATCAGTCCGCAGACGATCAGGCACCAGAAGGGGCCCCAGAAAGCGTATCCGCCGTTACAGCCCATACCCAGAGCCGCACCGCACATGGACGCGCCCTTGTACCAGAACTTGAAGGACCAGGACGAGAACACGCCGGCAACGAACAGCATCCACATGGACGGCATATCCGTCAGGCAGGCAGTCAGTACTTTGAAGCCGGACCCGACACCGTCTCCGCCCAGGATGGACAGGATGGTGACCAGCACGACGCCGTTGACCAGACCGGAAGTGCACTGCCGGATGATGATGGCGATCTCGGTGTCGACCATGCAGCAGGCATAGCCGCCGACCGCGCCTTCAATACCCCAGCCGATCGCTGCACAGAAGGCTGCCAGGCATCCCAGAGCTGCGCCGCCGGAGAAGTTCAGATCCGTCATGGAGGAGGATCCGATCAGTACCGCCGCTGCGAAGCAGATGATGATACCCAGGATCATGCCGCCGGTCAGCTTCTGCTTGAAGACGAACTTGCCGATGATGGCGCCGATGGCCGCGTTCAGGGCCGCGATGGGAACGATGATCGATCCCGCCATCTGCAGGCCGATAACGTAGGCCGTGGAGGCCAGCGGTCCGCCGATGATAGCGGCGATGATCAGGATCTTTCCGGGCTTGGTGCCCAGGGTCCGCTTGAAGTCACCCAGCCGGCCGATGCATCCGCCGTAGAACAGGGACCAGATCGCCGATCCGATGTCCACGCAGGCGGCGCCGATGGCGCTGACCGTGTAGACGATGAAGAAGGCCGAGACTCCGGCAGCGACGCCGGTGGGAACTTCCGCGTAGATGTCGTTCCACACACCGTGCATCATACCCTCCGTCATGAAGGAGGTGTAGCCGCCGTAGAGAAATCCGGAGAAGATGGCGATGAATACGCCCTTTTTCCAGAAGTGTTTATCTCTGGCTTTCTTCACTACTGCTGCCTGTTGCTGAGCAGCCGAGTTTGCTAAGTTTTCCATAGATTCACCTCTCTAACAAAAAACATAATAATGATAACTGGTGCTTAAATTATAACCTTGACGTTACGTTAAGGTCAACGTGTTTTTCGGCTCGGAGGGCCCCAAAGCATGCCCTAGGGGTAAGGTTGATGCAAAGGCCAAATCTGCCTTTGCCCGCAAAAAGACTGAAAATTCGGGGAAAGTAAAATACAGACCCTGGAGAGGCCTGCACAGAGATGGTAATAACTGGGAATTGTTGTTGCCGTATAGAGGAAACTTTTTTCGCCGGAAGATCCGGCCGGCTTCCTCACCCCTTCAGATTCATGCCCACGATCCCGATGATGACCAGGATCAGCCCGATGATGTCCGCGGCATTGAGGGGATAGTGGAGGATGGCCAGGGAAAAGACGGCGGTCCAGACGACGGCGACGCCGGACCAGACGGCGAAGCCCACGGCCAGGTTGATCACTTTGAGGCACTTGCCGAAGAAGGCGTAGCTCAGGCCGATGGTCACCAGGCAGATGATGGAGGGGACCAGCACGGTGAACCCTTCGCAGTAACTGAGGAAGGGGATGGCGACCTGCTCCAGGGCGATGCAGATGGCGAAGTAGATGTACGCCGTGCGTTTGCTCATTTCCTTTGTGGTGGCTGTATTGATCTCGGACATGGTTCTGTTCCTTTCCATATATATCGCTTGCGGTGGTACGGTCAGACCGTTCCGAAGAGGCGGATGATGATCAGCCCCAGGGCGATCAGGCAGGCGAAGAAGATCCCGGTTTTGGAGACCTTCTGCTTGAAGTAGAGGACGGAGATCATGGTGGAGGCGATGATCCCCACGCCGGCCCAGATGGCGTAGGCGATGCTGATGTTCATGTAGACGATGGCCTTGGCCAGGATGAAGTAGTTCAGCAGGGCAAAGAACACGCCCAGGATGGACGGCAGGGGTTTGGTCAGTCCGTCGGATGCCGTCAGCAGGGAGCAGGACAGCAGATTGAAGGCAATGCAGAGTGCCAGGCAGATATAGGCAAATACCATAGGGGTTTTTCCTCCTCCTTTTGGGATGAACCCATCGTAGATCTTCACCCGGCGTCAAAGTCAAGGGGTGATTTTCACATCATCGGCGCCGGATACCGGCAGCAGGACTTCGGTGACGTAGCGGTCGTCGGTGCTGACGGAATAGATGTCCAGCACCTGGCGTTCCAGGGAATCCCCCCGGAGGGAGAAGTCGTGCTCCTCCGCCCACCGGAGCATCTTTTCGTAGGTCCCCCGGATATTCCCGCAGGGACCGATGTGATAACAGGCGACGGCCAGAAAGCCGCCGAAAAAAATGGTGTTCTCCGTGCTCTCGCTGTCCGGGTAGACCGTCTGGAGCAGGGTGATCTCCCGGGGCCGATCGTCCATCCGATCCTCCAGGGACGGATAGAGGACGTTGAATGCTCCCACCATATCGATCATCGTATGGCCGTCCTTTTTGGACTGGGTGAAATACCGGGTCTCCAGAAAGGCCTCGGTCCGCTCCTCGTCGGTCTGTGGTTCGTGGTGAAAATGAAAATACCGCTGGGCCTCGACGAACCGGGTGCGGACGGAGCAGTCCCGGTGATTCAGCACATACTCCCCCTCGGAGAGGAGGCTGCTCCAGGCCTGGAGGCTGGCCAGGCGCTGCTTCTGGTAGCGGATCTGCTTTTCCGTCTCGTTGATCTGAACCAGGAAGTGTTCCTTCAGGTTGGTCAGGTCGTCCTTCTGGAGCATCTCCTGAATGGTCGCCAGGGGAAATCCCTCGTCCAGCAGATAGCGGATGGTCTGGATCCGGCGCATGGTGTCGTAACCGTAGTAGCGGTAACCGTTGTTCTCGTCCACCCGGTCGGGAACGAGGAGCCCGTTCTCTTCATAGAAGCGGAGGGCACGGGGAGACACGCCGCAGATCTCCGCGGTCTTGCCGATGGAAAACAGAGTCATTTTATCATCGGTTCTCATGGGTACGCTCCCGTTTCATGCAAAGGCGGGCCGGTCCCGGGATCTATGCCCAGTCCCGCAGGCCTTTGCGCTGATTCTCCTTGACCTTATCCAGATCAAGAACGCGTTTTTCTTCCATTAAATAGTCCCGCAGCTCATCGACGCCTTCGCCGGTCAGATTGTTCACGGTAAAGATCCGTTCGCATCCGGCCTCCTCCAGCCATCGACGCACCATGGGCACGTTGGCGTTGGGGGTGTCGATCTTGGTGATGATCCCGATCATGGGACGGTTGACCACACCGATGATGGCCGGGTCGAAGAGATTGTAGGGTTCGTCGGCGGAACACAGGAGCCCCACCACATCCGAGTCAAAGGAAAAGCAGCCCAGTGCATGGGCCAATTGTTTGGTCTCGGCATATTCTCCAGGAGTGTCGATGGTGATGTCCCAGGTCTTGACGTACTGGGTCTTGTGGTAGTGGACCTTTTCGCCTTTGAGTGCCTGGGTCAGAGTCGTCTTGCCGGCTTCCGTCCGGCCGCAGAGAAAGAGCTTGCGCATAGGTGAGTTCCTTTGTTACCGGTGACTGATGGGGCATACGGTGTAGCCCAGAGTCCCGGAGAAGAAGTTGCAGTTTTCTTTGACGGCGCTGTCCACCTCCGCCCGTTGACCGGTAACGATCAGGGTGCCGGAGAAGCGGTCCATGAAACCGATCTGGATATCGCCGGCCTTGGTGGCGATGTCGGCGGCGATGACGGCAGATTCCGGTGGATGGATGTGGATGATCCCGATGGATTCGCCGGTGTGATCCTCCCCTTCGTGAAAGCCAATATCCAGTCCCAGGTTCTTATATACGGAAGCATCGGAGACGCCGATGACGTGAGCTAAAGTGATCTCCTTGCCGGAGACAAGGGGCGCGGTGATCCGGACCTGTCCGCCGCGGGCATGACGCATCGCTTCCGCGACGAGAGCGTCCAGAGCCGGTGAGTTGTCCAATCGCTGTGCCATGGGATGTACCGCCTAACGCTTGGTGATGGGACAGGTGACGTAACCCAGGGTGTCGCGGAAGTAGTCCACGATCTCCTGGATCGAGCTGGTGACTTCAGCGATCTCTCCGGTGATGATCAGGGTGCCGGAGAAACGGTCCGCAAAGCCAAGGTAAACGTCGCCGCTCTTGACGGCGATGTCCGAGGCGATGACGGCGGATTCCGGAGGGGTCAGGTTCATGATCCCGATGGCCGACGTGCGGTAGTCGATCTCCGGATTCAGTCCCAGCTTCTGATAAACGATGGGAAGGGGTCCGCCGATGATATGGGCCAGGGTGATCTCCTTGCCGGCGACCAGCTCCTGGACGATTCTCATTTGTCCGGAATTGTTCTGACTTCCGTCCATAACTCATGTCCCTCCCGAGTGAAATAACGGTACACTTGCCATAACCATACCCTAAAAAAAACCTCCCGTCAAACAGTTTTCCCGGGAGCACGAACCAAAGGCTTCCCCATAGGGGAATGTTTGGCGTGGGATTGGAATTTTCCTCCTGTTACTTTTTACCTTTTTTTTCAGGGGTCGGAGCATGGGCCGGGGAGCACGAACGTTCAAAAAAAGGGAATTGTCTGAAAACGGGGAGCATGGGGCCGGATCCTGCCCGGCAAAAACAATTCTTCGGTTGACATTACTCTAAGAGGAACTTGTAAAATAACTATGACTAATTGTATCTGTTTTTCCGTGGGTCTTTACAGATCATTATGGAAATGGAACGCTATAAAACGTATATAGAAAGGAGAATGAGCAAATGCCAAGATTTCATGGTCAGGAGGCTGTCGGTTTCGTCGAGACGATAGGCATGGTTCCCGCGCTGGACGCCTGCGACAAGATGCTGAAGGCAGCGGAGGTCGAACTGATCTCCTACGAGAACATCGGATCCACGCTGGTCACGATCATCGTCAAGGGCGATGTGGCAGCGTGCAAGGCATCCGTCGAGGCCGGAGCAAAGGCAGCGGCTGCCATCGGAACCCTGACGGCGCAGAACGTCATTCCGAGACCGATCCCGGAAGTAGGAGACATCGTCTCCTGTCACGATGTTGACATCTATTAAATGAAAGGAAGTAAATCAAATGGCAAATGGTAGAGCATTAGGAATGATCGAAACCTTCGGACTGGTCTTTATCTGCCAGGCGGCTGACGCCATGGTCAAGGCCGGTGAAGTGGAACTGATCGGCTATGAGAACACCGCATCGGGCTACATCTCTGTGCTCGTGAGAGGCGATGTCGCGGCCTGCAAGTCTGCGGTAGAGGCTGGTGTCCAGGCTGTTGCGGACATGGGCGCTGAGGTTTACAGCCAGTGCGTCATCGCGACGCCCCATCCGGACATCGAAAAGATCATCGAAAGATACACCCTGGACAAGTTGCTGCCCTACGATTGATCGATCCGCACTTCATTGACGGAGGGAGTGAAGACAAATGAACATCATCGATAACGATCTACTCTCCATCCAGGAAGCGCGTATTCTGGCGGAAGACGCATGCCGCGCCCAGCAGGACATGGCTCTCTTCGAGCAGGAAAAGCTGGACGTCATCGTAGAGGCTATGGCGGATGCGGTG
>CADBQT010000148.1 GCA_902796875.1 uncultured Eubacteriales bacterium | reverse complement strand
GATTACTCGATGACCTCGGTAACGACGCCGGATCCTACCGTCCGTCCACCTTCACGAATAGCGAACCGCAGTCCTTCTTCGATAGCGATGGGGGTGATCAGCTTGATCTCCATGGTGATGTTGTCACCAGGCATGCACATCTCCGTGCCTTCGGGCAGGGTCAGGTCGCCGGTTACGTCCGTCGTCCGGAAGTAGAACTGGGGACGATATCCGTTGAAGAACGGGGTGTGACGTCCGCCTTCTTCCTTCTTCAGGACGTAGACTTCGCCTTTGAACTGGGTGTGCGGGTGGATCGTTCCGGGATGGGCCAGAACCTGTCCTCTTTCGATCTCCGTTCTCTGCACGCCTCTCAGCAGCGCTCCGATGTTGTCGCCGGTCTGCGCCTGATCCAGCAGTTTTCTGAACATCTCGACGCCCGTGACGACGACTTTTCTCTTCTCATCCGTCAGTCCGACGATCTCGACTTCTTCGCCGACCTTCAGGGTTCCTCTCTCGACTCTTCCCGTCGCAACCGTACCACGGCCCGTGATGGAGAAGACGTCTTCCACCGGCATCAGGAACGGCTTTTCCGTATCTCTTTCCGGCTCGGGGATGTAGTTGTCCACAGCTTCCATCAGCTCGATGATCCTGTCCGCCCACTCGCTCTCGGGATCCTCAAGCGCCATCAGCGCGGATCCTCTGATCACCGGGGTGTCGTCTCCGGGGAACTCATACTCGTCCAGGAGCTCTCTGACTTCCATCTCGACCAGATCCAGCAGCTCTTCGTCATCCACCATGTCGCACTTGTTCAGGAACACGATGATGTAAGGAACGCCGACCTGACGGGACAGCAGGATGTGCTCTCTCGTCTGAGGCATGGGGCCGTCGGTGGCCGCTACGACCAGGATCGCGCCGTCCATCTGGGCAGCACCGGTGATCATGTTCTTGACATAGTCGGCATGTCCCGGGCAGTCGACGTGGGCATAGTGACGGTTGGGGGTCTCATATTCCACGTGTGCCGTGGAGATCGTGATTCCTCTTTCCTTTTCTTCCGGAGCCTTATCGATCTCGTCGAAGGCTACCTCTTCGCCCAGACCGTATTTTCTCTGCAGGGTCAGGGTGATCGCCGCCGTCAGCGTGGTCTTGCCGTGGTCGACGTGACCGATGGTGCCGATGTTGATATGCGGCTTATTTCTCTCAAATTTCGCTTTTGCCATTTTGTACTCTCCTCTACTTATTCTCTCTTCTCCGGATCCTATTTGTTGATGGAATCCAGAAGGCTATCCGGTAACTTTTCAAAATGATCGAACTGCATGACATAGACACCTCTGCCCTGAGTGCGGGAACGAAGGTCTGTCGCATAACCGAACATCTCGGAGAGAGGAACGTATCCTCTCACTGCGACCGCTCCGTTGTTCATGTCCGAACCTTCGATCCGGCCTCTTCTGGAGCTGATGTCGCCGATCACGTCGCCCATGTACTCTTCCGGTACGGTGACTTCCACCTTGAAGATGGGTTCCAGAAGGACGGGGTTCGCCTTTCTGGCCGCTTCACGGAAAGCCATGGATGCGGCGATCTTGAAGGCCATCTCTGAGGAGTCGACCTCATGATAGGAACCGTCGTACAGTTCCACTCCGCAGTCGACCACCTGATATCCGGCAACCGGTCCAGTTTCCATCGCTTCCCGGATCCCCTCTTCGATCTTGGGGATGTACTCCTTGGGGATGGCTCCCCCGACGATGGAATTCTTGAACTCGAATCCCTCTCCCGGCTCTCTCGGGTACAGCTTGATCTTTACATGACCGTACTGGCCCCGTCCGCCGGACTGCTTGGCGTACTTGTGATCCACGTCCGCCTCGCTGGTGATGGTTTCCTTGTAGGAGACCTGAGGTTTACCGACGTTCGCTTCGACTTTGAATTCCCGAAGCAGCCGGTCTACGATGATCTCCAGGTGGAGCTCACCCATACCGGCAATGATCGTCTGTCCGGTGTCTTCGTTGGTGTATGTCTTGAATGTGGGATCCTCCTCCGCCAGCTTGGCGAGGGCGATGCCCATCTTTTCCTGCCCGGCCTTGGTCTTCGGCTCGATAGCGATCTCGATGACCGGATCCGGGAATTCCATGGACTCCAGGATGATCTCCCTCTTCTCGTCGCAGAGGGTGTCACCTGTGGTCGTTACTTTAAGTCCTACTGCTGCTGCAATATCGCCGGAGTATACCATTTCGATATCCTCCCGCTTGTTGGCATGCATCTGGAGTATTCTTCCGATCCTCTCCTTCTTCTCCTTCGTCGGGTTGTAGACGTAGGATCCGGATTTCAACGTACCGGAATATACTCTGAAAAACGCCAGCTTGCCCACATACGGGTCGGCCATGATCTTGAAGGCCAGCGCCGAGAAGGGGCCCTTGTCGTCCGCAGGTCTTTCCTCCTCCTTCCCTGTCCTCGGGATCACGCCGGTGATCGGCGGGATGTCCACAGGTGAAGGCATGAAGTCGACTACGGCGTCAAGCATCATCTGAACGCCTTTGTTCTTATAGGCGCTGCCGCAGGTCACCGGAACGAGTTTGCCCGCAATGGTTGCCGTTCTGATCACATCTCGGATCTCTTTCTCCGTGATCTCCTCTCCCTCGAGGAATTTCATCATGAGATCGTCATCCTGCTCAGATACGGACTCCAGGAGCTGATCGCGCCACATCTGCGCCTCGTCTGCCAGTTCCTCCGGAATCGGTGCCTTTTCGTATTCTCTTCCCAGATCGTCGGTGTAGATCTCCGCTTCCATCTTGATCAGGTCGATGATCCCGACAAAGGATTCTTCCTTGCCGATGGGAAGCTGGATCGGAACGGCATTCGCCTTCAGGCGATCCTTGACCATGTCCACGACGCGGTAAAAGTCCGCGCCCATGATATCCATCTTATTGACAAAGATCATTCTGGGCACATGGTACTTTTCCGCCTGTCTCCATACGGTCTCCGACTGGGGCTCCACGCCGCCTTTGGCGCAGAGAACGGTAACGGCACCATCCAGCACGCGCAGGGAACGTTCCACCTCGACGGTGAAGTCCACGTGTCCCGGCGTGTCGATGATATTGATTCTGGTATCCTTCCATTGGGCCGTCGTCGCAGCAGAGGTGATCGTAATACCGCGTTCCTGCTCCTGATCCATCCAGTCCATTACGGCTGCGCCTTCATGGGTCTC
>CADBQT010000147.1 GCA_902796875.1 uncultured Eubacteriales bacterium | reverse complement strand
TATAATGGCCTCTACAGGAAAGGAACCGGAACTCATGGACCGTCAGAAAAAGATCATTCGCACCAGCATCATCGGCATCATCGCCAACATCCTGCTGGCCGCCTTCAAAGCGGCGGTGGGTATGGCCTCCCACTCGGTGGCTATCGTCATGGACGCCGTCAACAATCTGAGCGACGCCATGTCCTCCCTCATCACCATCATCGGGACCCGGCTGGCATCGAGGAAGCCTGACCGTAAGCACCCCCTGGGGCACGGACGGATCGAATATCTGAGCGCCATGATCATCGCCGGTCTGGTGCTCTACGCCGGGGTCACCGCCCTCATCGAATCCATCAAGAAGATCATCGATCCGGCAGTCCCGGACTATTCCGCCGCCACCCTGATCATCGTGGCCGCCGCCGTCCTGGTGAAGATCATCCTGGGCAGATACGTCAAAGGCGTGGGTGAAAAGGTGGATTCCGACGCCCTCATCGCCTCCGGCAAGGACGCCAGTTTCGACGCCATCCTCTCCGCCTCCACCCTGGTGGCCGCCATCATCTACATCCTCTGGGACATCCGCCTGGAGGCCTGGCTCGCCGCCATCATCTCCCTCTTCATCATCAAGGCCGGCATCGACATGCTCCGGGAGACCATCAGCGAGATCCTGGGAGAACGGGTGGACAGCGATGTGGCCAAAAACATCCGGAGCACGGTAAACTCCTTCCCGGATGTGAGCGGCGCCTACGATCTGGTGGTGCATAACTACGGTCCTTCCCGTCTGGTGGGCTCCATCCACATCGAAGTGCCGGAGCAGATGACCGCCGCAGAGATCGACCGTCTGAGCCGGGAGATAACCACCGCCGTCTACGAAAAGTGCGATGTCATCATGACCGGGATCTCCGTCTATTCCCGGAACACGGAAAACGAAGAAGCCGTCCGCATGCGCCGGGAGATCACCGAAGAGATCCTCAGCGATCCGGAGGTCATGGAAGTCCACGGCTTCTACCTGGATGAGCTCCGCAAGGAGATCCAGTTCGATATCATCATCCGCTTCGATGCGGAGGACATGAAGGCCAAATACCATCAGATCCAGGAGAACATACAGAAGAAGTATCCCGACTACAAAGTGAACGTGGTCCTGGATCTGGATCTGGCCGACTGACGGATGGAGGATATGAAGTCACCCCGCAACAAAACCATCGATATCGATCTGCCCGAGGGGCAGGAATACCTGGACCGGTGCTTCAAAGGCAACGGTTCCTCGGATCCCCTGCCTTATGACAAGATGCAGGATCTGCTGATCCTGGGGGACAGCTTTTCCCTGTTTCCCCGTCTGCCTGAGGCTTCCATCGATCTTCTCATCACCGATCCCCCCTACAACCTTTCCCGGGATTACCACGGGAATCCTTTTTCCCGGATGGACCCGGAGGACTACGGGAAATTCACCCGCCACTGGCTTGAGGGGATCCGTCCCCTTCTTCGGGACACCGCCAGCCTCTACATCTGCTGCGACTGGGCCACCAGCCTGATCGTCGGTCCCATCATCGGCGATTACTTTCATCTTCGCAACCGGATCACCTGGCAGCGGGAAAAGGGCCGGGGCTCCGCCGCCAACTGGAAGAACTCCATGGAGGACATCTGGTTCGCCACGGTCTCCGATGAATACACCTTTCACGGGGATGCGGTGAAACAACGGCGAAAGGTCATCGCCCCCTACCGGGAGGATGGTCAGCCGAAGGACTGGGAGGACACGCCGGAGGGAAAGTTCCGGGATACCTGCGCCTCCAACTTCTGGGACGACATCTCCGTTCCCTACTGGTCCATGGCGGAGAACACCCCTCACCCCGCCCAAAAGCCGGAAAAGCTTCTGGCTAAGCTGATCCTGGCCAGCTCCTCTCCGGGGGATCTCATCTTCGATCCCTTCGCCGGATCCGGATCCGCTCTGGTCACCGCGAAGAAACTGGACCGCCGTTTTCTCGGGATCGAAGAGAACCCCAAATACTGCATCTGGGCTCAGCGCCGCCTGGAGATGGCCGACGAGGATCCATCCATCCAGGGCTTCTCCGACGGCGTCTTCTGGGAGCGAAACACCTCCCGGTGGCAGAAGAAAAGATAAAAGAAAACGAGCCTCCTTGTTGAGATCCTTACACTCATTTTCAAGGTCTTTCATTTCCCGGAACAGCGGGTTTTCAGAGGCTTCGACGTTACGGGCTTTAAAGCTTAGTTCTTCCCTCTTGCGCAAAACCTTTTCATAATTAGCATGTTCAACTTTGCGACGGTAATTACCATATTCCCATAGTTCTGAGCACGGCGGGAAACCACTTCGTCACTTATGTCAGATTTAGCGATAGCATCTACAAGTTTGCGCTCTTCTTCTGGCGTTGCAACGCCGCGTCTAATATTACCCCTTCAAGTTCACCGTCTTCGTTGGTATGAACGAATCCGTTGGTACATGAGAGCCGCTCCATGCCATGGCGGCCGTGGTTGAGCGGCCCGCTGTTTTCTGCGCCTCGTATCGGCACAGGCGGCGGAAACAGGCGTAGACGCAGCCCGCCTGAGCGCCGCAGATTTCAGCGAAAACTTACGGATATGGCGGGTTTCCGCTGAAAAGTCGGGGGGCCTAAAGCTTCGAGGAGGATGAGCGCTGCGGATTTCAGCGAAGACCTGCGGATATGTCGGATTTCCGCTGAAAATTCGGGGGCCTGAAGTCACGAGGAGGATGAGCGCTGCGGATTTCAGCGAAGACCTGCGGATATGTCGGATTTCCGCTGAAAAGTCGGGGAGCCTAAAGCCCCGAAGAGGATGGGCGCTGCGGATTTCAGCGAAGACCTCCGGATATGGCGGATTTCCGCTGAAAATTCGGGGGGCCTGAACCAGTATAGCCCGGAAAATGCTACAGCCCTTGGAAACTCAATGCTCCAAGGGCTGTAATCATTGGTATTTGGTGATCCGTAGTGGACTTGAACCACCGACCTTCTGGTTGTCACCCAGACGCTCTCCCAGCTGAGCTAACGGATCTCATGCCGGCTCCGGCTTCCCGCCGGAAAAAACCGTGAACCCATTGTAACACATCCGAACCGGCTTGTCATCACCAATTTTTCTTTTTTTCGAAAGGCGGTTTTCCCCCTTAATTTCCCATGGACAGGGCCATCATCGCACCGGAAATGCCCATGAGGATGCACATCAGGATAAGAACGACGAAAAAGATCACTCGTTTCGGGTTTTTCATGTTGGGTTTCCTCCTTCTCCGTGTATTGCCGCTTGTCTACAGGGGCGTGATCCTGGAAATGATGGCTTCCACTTCCTCCGCCGACGGCTTCCTGGGAGTAGTCTTGGTGCAGCTGTCCGCCAGGGCCGACGCCACCAGACTGTCCATGTTTTTCCTCACGTCGTCCGGGTCCACGCCCAGATCTCTCAGGGTGGCCGGGATGCCGAAGCTCCGCTTCACCGCTTCGATCCGCCGGGACAGGGAGTAGACCGACGTATAGATATCGTTTCCGGGCAGGCCGACCAGCCGGGCGATCCGCTGAAGTTTTCTGGCGCAGACCGTGGATTCTCCGCTTTCCAGATTGGCGTTGAACTTGATGACCGAGGGCAGGACCATGGCATTGCTCCTGCCGTGGGGGATGTGGAACTTCCCGCCGATGGCGTGGGCGATGCTGTGGCAAAGGCCGATGCCGGCGGCGTTAAAGGCCATTCCGGCAAGGCATGACGCGTTGTGGACCTTCTCTCTGGCCAGCAGATCCTCTCCGTCCGCATAGGCCATGGGAAGAAACTTGGCCAGCAGGGTCACCGACTTCTCCGCCAGGGCATCGGTGAAATCCGTGGCGTCCACGGACATATACGCCTCCAAGGCATGGGTCAGGGCATCCAGCCCCGTGTCCGCCGTAATGGAGGGGGGCATGGTCTTCACCAGCTCCGGATCCAGGATCGCCACCATGGGCTGAAGGGACTGGTCGATGAGGGGGTACTTGACCCCTTCCCTGGCATTGGTGATCACAGAGAACTTGGTCACCTCGGAGCCCGTTCCGCTGGTGGTGGGAATGGCGTAGCATTCGTGGATATGGGCCAGACCCAGACGTGCGCCGATCTCTCGGATGGCTTTGGCCGCATCGATGGCGGAGCCTCCGCCCAGGGCGATCATCACATCCGCATCGCAGCGGGAAAGGCACTGGATCCCTTCGGACACCACTTCGATGGGCGGATCGGGAACGATCCCGCTGAACACGTCCACGGTGCACCCGGCAAGGTGCTCCCGGATCCGATCGACCACGCCGGACTTGACCATGAATTCATCGCAGACGATGAGGACCTTTTTGTCCTGGATCTGGTCCAGCCGCTCCAGGCAGTTTTCGCCGAAGATTACATTGGTGGTGATGCTGAATTCCTTCACGTCAGTCTTCCTTTCTTTTTCGTTCTTTTCGTTTTCGGATCATGATCTTTCTGGCCACAGCCAGTCCGATCCGGTAGGGCGCCGGCCGCAGAGCCTTATCCGCCACCTTCAGCTGTTCCCGGATGGAAATGCTCTGGGGACAGTGGCTCTCGCATCGGCCGCAGCCGTTGCACTGGCTGGCAAAGGCCGGGGGGGTTCCCAGTCCGATGGATTGGAAGAACTCCCTTCGGGCGGATGACTTTCCCTCGGTCCCCATCCGGTTATAGGACCGGAAGTTGCCGGGGATATCCACCCCTCTGGGACAGGGCATGCAGTACCCGCACTCGGTGCAGGGGATCTGCATGGACGCCAGGACAGCCTCCCGCACCTGGTCCACCAGCTCATGGTCTTCCTCCGTCAGATGGCCTGCCTTTGCATCGGATGCGATCCGGCAGTTCTCCTCCACCATCTCCGGGGAGTTCATCCCCGAGAGGACGCAGGTGACCTCCGGCTGATCCCAAAGCCACCGAAGGGCCAGCTCCGCCGGCGTGTAGCCGTGGCCGTTTTCCCGGATCAGCTTCTTTGCCTCCCTGGGAAGAAAGTCCACCAGCCGGCCTCCCCGAAGAGGCTCCATGATCATGACCGGGATGCCTTTTTCCGCCGCCCGGGCAAGACCTTTTCGCCCGGCCTGAGCGTGCTCGTCCAGGTAGTTGTACTGGATCATGGTGAAGTCCCAGTCGTGATCCTCCAGGATGGACAGGAACTGCTCCGTATTTCCGTGAAAGGAAAACCCAATGTTGCGGATCTTCCCTTCTTTTTTCTTCTCCTCGATCCACTGACCGATCCCCAGATCCTTCAGTTTCTCCCACTGGGAGATGTCCGTCAGGAAGTGGATCAGATAGTAATCGATCCGGTCCGTGGAAAGTCGGGAAAGTTCTTCATTAAAGATCCGGTCGATCCCGCTTCTCGTCCGCACCAGATAGTGGGGGAGCTTGGTGGCGATGTTGATCTCGTCCCGGATCCCCGTGCGGCGCAGGATCTCCCCCAGAGCCACTTCGTTTCCCGGGTAGATATAGGCCGTATCGAAGTAGTTGACCCCCTTCCGGAAGGCTTCCATAACTTCTTTTTCCGCCTTGTCCACATCGATCCGGTTATTCTTTTTCGTGAACCGCATGCACCCGTAGCCCAGAATGGACAGGGGCTTGCCGGATCTGTCCTTTCGATATTCCATCGCCTCGTCCGTCGATCCTTATTCCTTCTCTTCGCTGATCTTCCGCAGGATCTGCTTCACATCATCCACCTTGTAGATGACCGGGACCGGATAGAGGGGATTGGCCTCCTTCACCGCCCATTTGGCGATCCGGTCCAGATCCTCGGGACGGATCTCCTTCAGGGTGGCCGGGATGCCCATATCCTCATTCATCTCCCGGATCCGGGCGATGAATCCCGCCGCCCGTTCCTGGGGGCTGTCTCCCTTGACGCCGCTTACCCGAGCCAGTTCGGACAGGGGCTTTTGAACCTTCCTGCCGTAGTCCTCAAGGACCACGGGGAGGAGCACCGCATTGGCCAGTCCGTGGGGGATCCCGTAGGTCCCTCCCAGGGCATGGGCGATGGCGTGAACGTTTCCCACAAAGGCCGTGCTGAATGCCTGTCCCGCCCGGTGAGAGGCAACCAACAGTTTCTGCCGGGCTCCCACGCTGGAGGAATCCTCATAGACAAAAGGCAGATACAGCATGATATCGTGGACCGACTGAAGACACTGGCGGGGCGTCCGGATCTTGTGATACATCCGGTTCAGGTACGCCTCCACTCCGTGGGTCAGAGCGTCCATGCCGCTGTAGGCGACGATCTCCTTGGGAAGACTCGCCGTCAGATCGGGATCCAGGATCGCCACATGGGGGCAGAGGGCTGGATCAGCGATGGTGAACTTCTGTCCCGTCTCGCTGTCGGTGATCACCGCAGCCGCCGTACACTCCGATCCCGTTCCCGCCGTCGTCGGGATGGCGACAAAATACGGGATGGGCTCCTTGACCTTGCGCAGGCCCTTCAGTTGGTGAATGGTCCTGTCCGGCCGGGCGATTCCCGCCGCCGCTGCCTTTGCGGCATCGATGTTGGACCCGCCGCCGATGGCCACGAAGCTGTCGCAGGCGTTATCCCGGAACACGTCCATGATCCGCTCCACCACTTCCGTGGTCGGATCGGGCTCCACCTCGTCAAAGATGATCCCGTCCGGGAGCATCTTCTTCAGGGAAGCGAAAAATTCCGTCTGGCTCACCCGGGGTCCGGTAACGATCATGGGGTGCACGCAGTTGTTCTCCCGGAGCATCCAGGGGATCTTCTCCATGCTCCCGGATCCGGTGAGAAGTTCCTGTTTATAGGTGGGGACAAGGCGCATGGTCGCGCCCATGAATGCCTGAAAACCTCTGTCGTAAAGCTTCATCTGCTGCTCTCCTCGCTATTCTGCACGGACGAACCGGCACTCGTCGCCGGCGCCCTCCTTATCGTCCTGCCAAAGCATGGCCCCGTCCTCAAAGACCAGGGCGCCGCTGCCGTCTTCGTATTTGACCTCTTCCGAGGTGTTTCCTTCTTCATCTGTGGTCTCGATGATTTTCCGTCCGGACTTGTAATAGAGGAATCCTTCCTCCCGGTTGAACTCACCGCCAAAGGTCCATACGGTACTCTCGGTGGCGCTGGATCCCCAGGAGATCTCCACGTCATACTGTCCATTATCGCCGGCGGTGATCTCCATCGACGCCCGCTGGCTGGTCTCGTCCACCCAGGTGCCCTCCAGCGCGAAGTCCTTCGGGACCTTGGCTGCAGCTGTCTCTTTCTCCTGTTCGCCGTCTCCGCCTCCGCAGGCTGCGAAGACCATGATGACGATGGCCAGCAGTGCCGCCAGACCTGTAAATTTCCTTTTCATCGAATGCCTCCCTGTTCTTCTGTCCTGTCTGCTTTCTTATCTGTTCTTTCTTCTGCGATAGAGTACGCCCGCGGCCGCGCCCATGGCCACAAGCAGCGCGATCACGGCGATGATGAGGCCGGTCCGCCGGCTGTCACCCGTATCCCCGGAATGATCCTTCGGGGGGAATTCGCAGTCGATGGTCACCGAAACGCTGACCGGAGTATATCCGCCCACGGAATCCGTAGTGGCGGAAGCCTCATTCTTCAGGTATCCCCGCTGTGCGTCCTCTTCGGTGATCACCACTTCATAGTCGATCTCGATGGTCTCACCGGGCTCGATCCGGTCGATGTGACCGGCATCCCCCAGGTCCACCAGAGTATCGGTGACGGTGATTTTTTCCATCGCCTTGTCTCCATCGTGGCTCACGCTGATCCGGAAGGTCACCCCATCTCCTGGGTGGTACACGTCCTTCGGGTTCAGGACCCGCTTGTCGATCTGAAGCTGGGGGGTGTCGTCGGGATCCGCAAAGGCCTTGAGGGCGAAGTTGTCATAGACGAAATCGCCATCCAGCTCGGACAGGGTGCCTGTCCAGTCGTACCACTCTTCTTCGGAGTAGAGCAGACTTTCTCCCTCATTGACCACGCCGACGCCGATGGTGTCCAGATCACCGCTCTTTTTCGCCAGCTGTTCGCTTGCCGCCTGATGGAAGGGAAGCTGGTAAATGGTCCCCTTATCGGTCTCGGCCGTCACCTCAGCCACGACGGCGAACCGTTCCCCCTTCTTCATCTGATATCCTCTGTCCAGAGGGAGACGGTGATATCCCGCCCAGGAGAAGTCTCCCTCCACCTCGGCCAGTTTCACGCCGTCCACCGGGACCTCGGCCCCTTCGTTGAGCTTCCACAGCTCCAGCACGGCGTGGGAGTTGGTCCAGGCGGTCTCCACGGAGAGGGTTCGGACCAGCTGATCCTCACTGGCGGTGAAGATATTGGAATACCACGTTTCATCGTCCATGTCAATCGTATTCACATTCAGGGGCGGCAGGAAATCGTACTGATTGATGTACATCCCCTCCCGGCCGTCGTTCTGGTCGCCCGTAAGGAACTCATAGGTGCTCGCCCGGGTAAGGCTCATGTCGTAGTAAGACAGATAGAAGTATCCGGTGTGTTTGCCGTTCTCGACGATGCCCCAGTCACCGTAGCCTT